>CAMWUM010000182.1 GCA_947177435.1 uncultured Muribaculaceae bacterium | reverse complement strand
GAAGGGAGGTGGCTACGCGCTGGCCTTGGGCGTTGTAGATGTCGACGGGGTCGTCGGTCAGCGGGGCCTCGGCGGCTTCGATACCTGAGGGATCAGTGCTGACGCAGGTGAGACGGAAGTTGTCAACGCACGTCCAGTCGCTGGTGATGTGCTGGTTCTTGCGGATACCGACGCGGAGGTCGCCGGGCTCGTAGAGGACCACGAACACGGCATTGGCAGCGTAGTGGCCGTTGCTGTTGAAGGCGGTGTTTGCCTGTGACATGTTGTCGGGGTAGGTGTAGGTGGGTGAGTAGGTGTAGCCGTCCTGGGCGAAGAGCGACATGATGGGCGCGCTAGCCTCGTTGGCATAGATGACTGCGTTGAGGGCTTCTTTGCCGGTGGTGTGCGAGGCATTAGCCACGCCTTTTGAGCCTGCGCGGTAGAAGCCTTGGCACTCAAAGCGGTATACGCCGACCGGGAGGTCTTCGATGATTTGGTAGGTGTCGAAATTCTTGTTGAAGTGCTCGGCGACGCCGTTGTTGACCACGATTGACGTGCCTTGCCAGCCCGTGTTGCCATTGGCGAACTTGGGATTGACGAGCAGGGCTGTAAGGTCGGTTTCGCCTGCGGGGTCGATAAGCGCGGCTATGTAGGCCTGCTTGGCTGCTTTGAGGGCGTCGATGGCTTTGCCGAGTTCATCATAGAGCGAGGCTACTGTCTTGTATTGCAGCGCATTTTCTGCCTGCTCGATGGCAGCGTCGAATAAGGGCGAGTTTTGTTCCTTGGCATAGGCCAGGAGAGTGAGGATTTCGTCCCAACGCTCAAGCATGACGTACTCTTTCTCGTTGAGGGTAAGCACCGAGCCATGCTGGAAAGCGCCCTGTCCGCCGAGTTTGACTGAGCCTGAGGGGTTGAGGCCTACGTGGTCGATGGTCACGAACTTGTAGGCCGAGCCGCCGGAATAGCGCATGTAATAGAGGTTGTACGTGTCCTCGTTGATGAGGCGGATGGCCGACGAACCCTCGACGAGTTCATTGCCCTCGCCGGTAAAGTGGTGTACGTCAGCCCATTTTCCGCCAACGAGCACGGGGCTGGTGGCCTCGTAGATACCGCGGTCGGCTCCGTTGGCGCCCTCCCACTTGTACCACATATGGTACAGGCCGTCGTAGGGGTTGAGCACGATGTCGGCGTCAATCACACTGAACGCGCGCTTGTAGAACACTCTGGGCTGGGTGAGCGTCTTGAAATCCTTGTCGGCATAACTGTAATACACCACGTCGAGGTTGTCGCCGGGGTTGCTCGACAGACAAGAATAATATACAAGGTAGCCGCCCTGTCCATTGAAGGCCGTGGGATCCCAGATGAATTGTGGAGCCCACACGCGGTAGATGTTGGCATACTCGGCATCGGTCTTGTATGCGTCGGTGGTGGCGGCTGGGTCGCTGAAAATCGACTTGCCCTTACGGAAATCGAAAGTGGTTGATTCCCAGTGGATCATGTCTGTCGAACGCAGCAGGTTGATGCCGTAGTTGCTCCACACTCCGCTGGCGGCCTGCTTCATATCGGTGGTGGTGATGAAGTACTCGTCGGGGCGCTGGCCCTTGGCCATGTAGGCGTCGCGGGTGCCATGCTCGATGCCGGCGAGGGCGTCGGTGTCAAACACCTCGTTGCCGCCAAGTATGTCGTTGAACACCTGGCCCTTGTGCTCCTTGGTGCCAAGGGCGTAACTGGTAATCTCGCGACCCGAGTTCATGTGGCAGTACAGATAGCCGTAGGCGTCATCCTCTGGCGCTACGGTCACATCGTACTCAATCGTGCCGGTCTTGCCATTGGCAAAGGTGACGGCGCCGATGAGGCGGCCAGCCTTAATGGGTTCCTTGTCAGCAAGATGGCGAACAGACACGGACTGCGTCCAGCCCGAGCGGCCGAAGTCGAGGTAGCCGGCTGCGGTCTCGGCGAGGGTCCACTCGATCGAGGATTCAGACGAGCCGCAGGGCAGGGCGATGGCCGTATGCAGGAAGTTAGCCTTGGCCATCACGTTGGCGATTTCGTCCTTGACAGTGGCAAGCTCGGCAGCCGAGGCCTCACCGGCTGCAGGATTCATCTTTATGTCGCTGACCTTTACCTTGATAATGGTGAACGAGTAAGCCGGGATTGTGTAAGAAATCTTGTTATTGGCCACACTCACGGCGATGGAAGCGGGAACCACATTGGTCTGGTTGGCGGTGGAGTTCTCATCGAGATTGCTGGCGCTGGCAAGCACCACGCCCTCGGCGCTCGAGGCCGCGCAGTTGGAGATGTTGAACGTGGCTGGCACGGCATCACCCGTGGTGTTGACGGCCTTGATGTAGAGGTAGCCGGCCTCGTCGTCAATGCTTGCGGAGAAGAACGCCTTGCGGGCTACAGGCAGGGTGGCGTCGAACATCAGCGAACCGTCGAGGTAGCACTTGACGCGGGCGCCGTCAACCACCACCTTAATATTATAGGTGTGGCCGTTGACGAGATTGCCCGAAGCGGTGCATACGGTTGACTTGCCTCCGTTTACGCAATTTTCGATGGCATGCTGGGTGTTGTTCCAGCCGCCGAGGTTCCACCAGGCGTAGTTGCTGCCATCGGCATATTTGAAGGCGATGAGGAAGCCCTCGGCGCCGCCCGTCTTGGTGGCTTCGAGCTCGAGGGTGTAGCTCTGGCCGACCTCGGCGTTGCAGGCGTAGATTGAGCCTTGCATACCTTGGTCACTCTGAGTGAGGACGCCGTTGGCCACGCTCCACGAGCCACCGGCGCTGCTCCAAGCTCCTGAGTTAGAAGAAAAATCGTCGGAGAAGATGACGGTGCCGTCGGGAGCGGTTACCTTTACGTTGTCAAACGTGGCGGCGGTCGACCAGGTGCTCAGGCCAATGGAGTTATGGCTTTCGGAGCCGTTGCCAACCTCGGCAAAGTTGACATTCTGCTTGCCCACGTAGTTGGGCATAAGTTGCTGCACGTAGTACGACGGCGTACCGTACGACTCACTGCTGTTGAAGCGAATCATATCGGGCTTCCATCGCTGGTCGTTCTCGTTGACGAAGATAGGTGCGTAGCTGTTCATCACCACCACGTCGGAGTTGCGCTCCATGCCGAGCATGTACACGGCCTCGCCAAGGGCTGCGTCGAGGTTGCCGTTGGTGCCGAAGTTGCTCGTCACGGCGTACTCGCCCACATAGACCTTGTGCCTGTCGCGCGGGTAGGAGTCGTACATATTGTATTTGCTTGCAAACCAGGAAGGATTGCGGTAATAGTGCTCGTCGACAGCATCGACCGGATGAGGATTGCGCCAGGCGGGGAAGTCGGTGCTCCATGCCTCTACGTTACCAATGCAGATGATGTCGGGGTATATAGCCTTGATGGCATTGTAGAATTGGATGTAACGCTCGGCGTAATGGTCGCTCTGGTCGTTGTTGCCGTCGGAGGTGAAGTTGTAGTTCTCGTTGCCAATCTCAATCAGGCGCAGGTCGAACGGCTCGGGATGGCCGGCGGCTGCGCGCATGGCGCCGTACTTGGTGTCGACGCTGCCGTTGCAGTACTCGATGGCGTCAAGAGCCTCCTGTATGTACTCGTCAATCTCCTTGTAGTCAACCATCCAGCCGTGGCCGAGGCCCATGTTGACCACGAAGAGCGGCTCGGCGCCGAGATCCTCGGTGAGCAGGAGCATTTCGTGGAAGCCCATGCCGTCCGAGACATTGTACTCCCAGTTGACATTGTAGTGGCCGGGGCGCTGCTCGATGGGGCCGATGGTGTTTTTCCACTCGAAGCGGTTGGTCTTGTCGTTGCGGAACGTGCCCTCGACGTAGCAGCCGCCAGGGAAGCGCACGAATGCCGGGTGCATGGCCTCGAGCTTCTCGGCCAAGTCGATGCGGCAGCCATTTTCGCGATCCTTGTAGGTGGGCGGGAAGAGGCTGACCACGTCGATAACCGACGTGCCTGGGCCATCGGCAGTCAAGGCCAACTTGCCCTTAGCATCAGAACCAGTGGCGGTGATTGTGGCCGTGTAGAGTTGCCAGCCGTTGCCGTAATCGGCTGCACCGTCGGCCTTTGCGATGACAGCCTGGCCGATGGGCTGGCCTGCGGAGTTGAGGAGTTGGGCCTGCGACAGGACTCCTGAGCCGCGCATCCAGAATTTCAGTGTGTAGGTCTGTCCCTCCACGATATTCATGCCCCAGAAGCCTACGTTGCTCACGCCGTCGCCGGCCTTAGTTGTGGTCACCTCCAAGGCATGGGCCTGGGCGGAATTAAGCATCCCGTCAGTGACAAGGGCCATCTTTGCAGAGCCCACGGCCGACCACGAGTCGGGCTTGCTTGCGTTGTCCTCAAACGACCGGTTGCGCACCAGCTCGGCATAGAGGCCGCCGTCGCCCGCATGGTTGATTTCCTCGAAAAAGATGCCGTAATGCAGGTCGCCGATCTTTGCTCCGCGGCTGCCGGCATCGATGTTTACGGTCACTTGGCCCACGGCCGGCACAGCGCAAGCCGCCGCCAGCCCAAGAGCCAAAGTTTTCCACGGTAAATATTTCATAAGTATAGGATTAGGTACTGTATTCTTTTTATGGGCACGCGCGAGTCGGGCGCAAGCGCCCGTGCAAGGGACAGATTTGGCGCCGGCTATTTTATTAGGGTCTTTTGGCCGTTGATTATGTAGAGGCCGGGGGTGAGGGGGGCGTCGGGCGAGAGGCTGCGGCCATCGAGGGTGTAGATGCCCTGGCGGGGCTGCTCGT
>CAMWUM010000181.1 GCA_947177435.1 uncultured Muribaculaceae bacterium | reverse complement strand
GGCTCTGGCGGCCTCGCTGGCCTTGATTCCGGCTCTGGCCATGGCCCAGCCGAGCATCGACAATCACGGCGACTACGCGCGTATCATAGCCAACGGCCAGCCTATGCTGATGATCGGCGGCGAATTGGGCAATTCCTCGGCTTCCGTGCCGGCAGACATTAAGGCTTCGCTTTACCGTTGTGCCAAACTCGGTCTCAATACCGTGCTTGTGCCGGTCACTTGGTGCCAGCTTGAGCCGACGGAGGGCGAGTTTGACCTTGGCCTTGTCGATTGCATTCTTGACGAAGCCAAGGCTAATGACCTGAAGGTGGTGCTGTTGTGGTTCGGCGCATGGAAAAACAGCATGAGTTGTTACGCTCCTGACTGGGTCAAGACTGACACCTCGCGCTTTCCTCGTGCCCATGTGGCCTCCGGCCGTCCGGTAGAGGAGGCCAGTTCACTTAGCGCAAACGTATTAGAGGCTGACAAGCGCGCTTTCTGTCGCCTGCTCGAGCATCTTCACGATAATGATAAGGATGAGACAGTCGTTATGGTGCAAGTCGAAAACGAAATCGGCATGATTGAGTCCCCTCGCGACTATTCGGCTGATGCGACGGCCATGTACAACGGTCCAGTGCCAGATCAATTGCTCGACTATCTCGCTGAAAATTTTGACAAATTGCATCCTTACATGCGCGAGCGACTCAAAAAAGGTGGTAAAGGCAAGACATGGGGTGAAATGTTTGGCGACGACATATACGCCGAAGAGATATTTCAGACGTGGACTTACGCTCTGTATGTGCAGCAAATGATCGAGGCTGGCCGCAAGGTGTACGATTTGCCTATGTACGTCAACGTCGCCCTCGACAGCCGTGGGCGCCTCCCAGGGCAATATCCGTCTGGCGGCCCGCTGGCTCAGTTGATTGACGTATGGCATTGCGGCGCGCCGGGAGTTGACGTGCTCGGCGTGGATATTTACGACAAGGATTTCCCCGGCTGGCTCAATCGCTACCACCTCCATAATAATCCGCTCTTTATTCCCGAGGGGCGCCTTGAAGATCGCGATGCGATGTATGCCCTCTATGCATTTGGCCACCACGACGCTATGGGCTTTTGCCCGTTCAGCATCGAGGATTATCCGGTGTATGCCTCGCAGGGCGCAGCTGACTGGAGCGACATCGACCTCAGCGTCGATGATCAAATCAACGTATACGGCGCAACCGGTCGCCAACTCTCGCCGTTAGTCGCCGCATACAGGCTCCTGCGTCAGGCCGAACCGCTGATACTGCAAAGGCAGGGAACGGACGACATGGACGCAGTGCTTCTTGACAATGAGACTCGCCAGGCCGAACTCGTCACGCCTGACAGCGTACGCGTCACCATTCGCCACAGCCTTTCGCTCGGATGGGAACCCGCCTCGCGCGACAGCGTTTGGTCCGAGGCCGCTTGCCTGCTCATCCGTCTTGGCGAGATGGATTACCTCGCCATCGGCAGCGACGCCGTGCTGACATTCGCTCCGGCTGACGGCGAAGGCCAGAAAGGCATTCTCTCATGCGATGAGGTGGAAATCTCCGACGGCAAAATCACCCCCATCCGCCACCTCAACGGCGACCAAACCCACCAAGGCCGTCACGTGCGCATCCCCCACGGCCAATTCGCCATGCAGCGCTTCCGCCTGTATAAATACTAAACGCGCCCGCTCCGGTTGGGGCAGGCGCGATAATATGTCAATTTTTGGGGATTAGCGGGAGGCGGCCATGAAGGCTTCGACGTCGGCGAGGTGGTAGGGGATGCGCTCGTCGCCGAGGAAACGGCAGCCGTCGGCGGTGATCAGCAGGTCGTCCTCGATGCGGATGCCGCCGAAATCACGGTAGGTGTCGATCTTGTCGAAGTTGAGGAACTCGGCGTTGTGACCGCTCTTGCGCCAGTCGTCGATGAGGTCTGGAATGAAGTAGATGCCTGGTTCGTCACTCATGACGAAGCCTTCCTCGAGGCGGCGGCCGCAGCGCAGGCAGTTTGTGCCGAACTGTTCAAGGTTAGGAGGTGTCTCGGAGTCAAAGCCAACGTAGGTCTGGCCCAGTCCCTCCATGTCGTGCACGTCCATGCCCATCATGTGTCCAAGGCCGTGGGGCAGGAACATGGCGTGGGCGCCGGCTGCCAGAGCCTCTTCAGTGTCGCCACGCATCAGGCCGAGATCCTTGAGGCGGTTGATCATCAGGCGGCACACGTCCATGTGCACGTCCCACCATTTTACGCCCGGCTTGGCTACGCTCAGCGCCAGGTCGTGGCAGTCAACCACTATCTGGTACAGGTCGGCCTGGCGGCTATCAAACTTGCCGGTGACAGGCATAGTGCGAGTATGATCTGAGCAATAGTTGCCGTTTGTCTCAGCGCCGGCATCGCAGAGCAGGAGGCGTCCCGGCTCGAGCTTGCGGGGCGAGGGACTGCCGTGCATGATTTCGCCGTGAGTGGTGACGATGGGCTCAAACGATACCATCGAGCCGTATGACATAGCAATTCCTGTAATCACGCCGCCGATGTACTGCTCGGTGATGCCCGGGCGGCAGAGTCGCATGGCCTCGGTGTGCATCAGGTAGCCGATGTGGGCTGCCTTCTCGAGTTCGACAATCTCAGCCGCTGACTTCTTGTCGCGCTGGTGCACGACTGCCATAATGAGTTCTACGCTTGCGGCCTGCTTTTGGTCGTGTGGATTGATGCCAAGCAGGTCTTGGATCTGTATCATCGTGGCGCCTCGGTACGGAGGCAGGAAGTGCACCTTGCGTCCAGCCGCGACGGCCTTGTCGCACAGCGTCTTGAGCATTGCCATCGGAGCGCTGTTGGCAACGCCCACCTCAGCGGCCATGTCGGCCACGCTGTCGACCTTGCCGTACCAGACGATATCCTCAATGTCAATGTCGTTGCCAATGAGCCACTCCTTGTCCTCGTCCACGTCGATTACTCCGGCCAGGCCCTCGCGCTTCTGTCCGAAATAATACAGAAACGAACTGTCCTGCCTGTGCGGATATATTGACGAAGCGGGGTAGTTGGCTCCTACCGGGCTGTTGCCCAGCAGGAGTATCAGGCCGTGGCCTACAGTGTCGCGCAATTTCTTGCGACGCTCCACGTATGTTTGTTTGTCGAAAAGAGTCATGATTAGCGTGCGGACGAACTGTAGTTGGGGGCTTCGCTTGTGATAGCCACGTCATGCGGATGGCTCTCGGCCACGCCGGCATTGGTGATGCGGGTGAATTTAGCGTGATGCAGTTCCTCGATGTTGTGAGCACCGCAGTATCCCATGCCCGAGCGCAGGCCGCCGACCATCTGGTATACAACCTCATAAAGCGAGCCCTTGTAAGGCACGCGGGCGGCGATGCCTTCGGGCACGAGTTTCTTGGTGTCGCACTCACCGGCCTGGAAGTAACGGTCCTTAGAGCCCTTTTCCATGGCCTCGAGCGAACCCATGCCGCGGTATGCTTTATACTTACGACCATTGTAGATGATGGTGTCGCCGGGAGACTCCTCAACGCCTGCCAGCATGCCACCGAGCATTACGCAGTGAGCGCCTGCGGCCAGAGCCTTGACGATGTCGCCCGAATAGCGGATGCCGCCGTCGCCAATGAGGGGCACGTCGGTGTCAGCCAAAGCCTTGGCCACATCATAAATGGCGGTCAGCTGGGGCACGCCCACGCCGGCGATGATGCGCGTGGTGCAGATAGAGCCGGGGCCGATGCCGACCTTAACGCCGTCAGCTCCGTTCTCAACGAGGTACTTGGCAGCCTCGCCGGTGGCGATATTGCCGACCACCACGTCAATGTCGGGATATTTTGTCTTGATTTGCTTGAGCACGCCCACCACGCCCTTGGTGTGGCCGTGGGCCGTGTCGACTACGATGGCGTCAACGCCGGCGGCTACGAGCGCGTCAACGCGGTCCATCACGTCGGCGGTAACACCGACGCCGGCGGCCACTCTCAGGCGGCCAAGCGAATCCTTGCAAGCGTTGGGCTTGTCCTTGGCTTTGGTGATATCTTTATATGTAACCAGGCCGATGAGTTTGCCCTTGCTGTCGACAACGGGCAGTTTCTCGATTTTGTGGCTTTGGAGGATTTCGGCAGCCTCTTCGAGGTTGGTCGACTGGTTGGTAGTTACGATGTTCTCAGAGGTCATCACCTCGTCGATCTTGCGGTTGAGGTCGCGCTCGAAGCGGAGGTCGCGGTTGGTGACAATGCCCACGAGCAGGCCTTCCTCGTCAACCACAGGGATGCCGCCGATGTGGTAGGTCTCCATCATGGCCAGGGCCTCCTTAACGGTCGAACCGCGGAGGATGGTTACGGGGTCGTAGATCATGCCGTTCTCAGCGCGCTTCACGGCGTGCACCTGGCGCGCCTGCTCCTCGATCGACATGTTCTTGTGGATCACGCCGATGCCGCCTTCGCGGGCAATGGCGATGGCGAGTTGCCATTCGGTCACGGTGTCCATTGCGGCTGACACGATGGGCACGTTAAGCGTGATGTGGCGCGAAAAGCGGGTCTTGAGGTTCACTTCGCGCGGGAGCACGTCAGAAAAAGCGGGGATAAGGAGTACGTCGTCGAATGTAAGGCCATCCATCTTGACGCGGTCGGCAATAAATGACATATATGATAGATTTATGTTTTTTTATTGCATGCAAAGTTACACATTTTTTCTCAATCTCACGCCCTTTTTCCTTATATTTTTTTTACAAAATATTACTGCAGGGTCAGGAGAGGGCGCGGATGGCGAC
>CAMWUM010000180.1 GCA_947177435.1 uncultured Muribaculaceae bacterium | reverse complement strand
CGTAGCATTCTGCATCCCCGCCACCCCGGTGTTCGCCCCTAAGAAATACGTCAAGCAGATACGCTCGGCCATCTCGCACTTCCGCAACGAAGACGATGAGACGCTCAGCCGCATGTCAATCCTAAACCGCGACCAGATGGACTGGCTCAAGCAAGTCGAGTCAGCCTCCGATAAGGTCATCTCGCCTCTGCAAGACCTTGAGGATACGCTCCACCCGCTGGTCAACTATCTCATCCTTCCACTCTTCGCATTTGCCAACGCCGGCATCGTGCTTCTCGGCACCGACCCAGCGTCAGTATTCGAGGGCATATCTCTCGCTATCATCTGCGGCCTCGTGCTCGGCAAGTTCCTGGGCATATTCACATTCTCGTGGCTGGCCGTCAAGATGAAGCTGGCCCCGATGCCAGCCCACAGCAACTGGAAGCAGATGGCCTCAATCGCCATCCTCGGCGGCATCGGCTTCACCGTCTCACTCTTCATCGCCACCCTCTCGTTCGGAGGTTCGGCAGATCCTCACCTCGTCGAACTCCTCAACCACGCCAAGCTCGGCATCGTTGTCGGCTCAGTTTTGGCAGGTGTAGCCGGCTTCGTAATCCTCCACTTCACCCTCCCCAAGGGCGAGGCTCCCGACGCTGTCACCGACGAAGAATAATCAATATTTGATACTTTAACTAATCCAATGAAAAAATACCTGATTCTGGGGGCTTTGGCAGCCGGACTGCTGGCCCCCGCCAAATCTCTCTCGCCCGAGCAGGCTCTGTCAAGAGTGACGGAGTCAAACGGGCCTGCGCGCATGGCAGCCCAACAGGACTTGCGGCTTGTGTACACGGCCGAGGCCGGCGCGCAGCCTTGCGCATACGTGTTTCAATCTGCCCAAAATGGCTTCGTGGTGGCTGCGGCCGATGACCTGGCCCCGGCAGTGCTCGGCTATTCCGACCAGGGCACGTTCGTCCTCAACGACAACGTCCGCTATTGGCTTGAAGAATATGGCCGCCAGATCGAATGGGCCAACCGGCATGGCGCGGAGCCAATGCAGGCACCGCAGCACGCCGAGCGCGCATCGGTCGCCCCCTGGCTGACCACTAAGTGGAACCAGGACGAGCCGTTCAACCTGCTTTGCCCCATCTACGACCATCACCGTAGCGTGACCGGATGCGTAGCTACTGCCATAGCCCAAGTGATGAATTTCCACCAGTGGCCTGACAAGGGCGTAGGCAGCAACTCATATACGGCACAGGCTATCAACCAGACTGTCACCTTCGACTTCGCCTCCACCACATTTGACTGGGCCAACATGCTCGACACTTATCCCAACTCGGGCAACGACGCCACACAAGCCCAGCGCAATGCCGTGGCCACTCTTATGAAGGCTTGCGGCGTGTCGTGCAACATGAACTACTCGCCCTCGGCCAGCGGCGCCTTCTCACGCGACGCAGGCATCGGCCTTATCAAGTATTTAAAGTACGACCGCGGCATCGAATACATGGAGCGCAAGTATTACTCCCCTACCCAGTGGGAGGATATCGTGTACGAGCAGATAACCCAAGGCCCGCTGTACTACAGCGGCGCCAATAGCGAGGCCGGCCATGCGTTCGTCATTGACGGATACTCGTCGGGAGGCTATTTCCACCTCAACTGGGGCTGGGGAGGCACCTCCGACGGCTATTTCCTGCTCACGGCTCTCGACCCTTCGTCGCAAGGCATCGGCGGATCAAACGCCGGCTACAACTTCGGCCAGGAGATCCTGTGCAACGTCAAGCCTCAGGGTGCAACTCCCGGCAACTACGTCTACAACGTCGTGACCGGCGGCAACGACTTCACAATCACCACGCAATCGTGCAAGCGTGGCGACCGCGTGAAGATTGGCACACCGGTCTACAACAACTCTCTGGGCACGATGGACAAAATGTGCATCGGCCTGATGTTCACCTCATCCACTGGCCAGCAGCGCTTCGTGCAGGGCATATTGGCCGAGAATGTAGGCCCGTTCTACGGCTTCACCGAGACCGAGGCTTACCTGCCCACCGACCTCGCTGCCGGCACCTACACCGTCACCTACGTCTGGGCGGCCAACGGCGAAAACACCGTACACCCCGTGCTCGTGCCCTATGCCCAGCGCCAGTCCTACACGGCCACCGTCACTGGCAACACTGTTACGTTCACGCCTGACGATTACCTCGACGTTACGCTCTCCGACGTAGAGATTTCGCCTTTGTATGTTGATCAAATGTATAAGGTCTCGGCCAAGGTCACCAATGCCAACGACCGCGAGTTCTCCGATGTGACCTACGCCTTCCTCGTCCGTAACGGACAAGTGGTCTACACGGGCGATCAGGCCATGCTCGACGTACCGGCCAACAGCACCATCGACTTCACCTATTTCGACACATTCTCTAATGTCGAAGCCGGCAATTACGAGTTCTGGCTCGCCACCATCCACGAAGGCTATCTCCACGCCCTGGTATGGCAGGAGGTCGAGGTGAAGGCGTCAAACCAAAATCCGTCGCTTGCTTTCGGCCCGGTTGTTCTTCTCAATGAAGACAAGAACGCAGTGCCCAACAACGACGTACGCCTGCAAGCCACTGTCACCAACTCCGGCGGCTACTTCGCTGGCACAATCGACCTTTGGCTTATCGCCTATGACGAAAACAACAAAAACATATCCTCGCAGTGCCTCAAATCAAAGCCCCTCTTCCTTGAGGATGGCCAGACTGCCACCGCCGAGTTCACCGGCAGGATCAGCAACATCTATACCGGCGTATCCTGTTCTGCACAGATCTATTACGACAAGTGGATCAATAACCCGATTTGGTTCACCCTGTTAGCAGTCGACGAGCCCAGTCCTACAGTAAGGCCCGTAGTCACCATCGGCGCGCTCACTATTGGAGATGGTGAGAACCCAATCGACCCCGCCCAGTTCACCGCCGTAGCACCCATAAGCGTGGCAAAAGCCGACTACGCAGGCGAAGCATACCTCGTGATCAAGACCCAAATGAACATTACCGCCTACACCTTCGACCCCATCGAAGTGACCGTGGCTGCCGATGAGACAAGCGAGATACGCTTCGCAGCCGACCTGTCCGGCGTGCTGAAAAATAATACGATATACAACGCCCAGCTTTACGTAAACGACAAAGTCACCGGCGACAAGGTGAAATTTAAGACAATGGAGGCCGACGGCGTCTCTGCTGTCGAGGGAGACCCCGAAGATTACACCTATTACAACCTCCAAGGCATCCCCGTAGCCAATCCAGGCCCCGGCACCTACATCCTCGTCACCCCGCAGGGCACCACAAAAGTGCGCATCCAATAAAGCGCGCCCCGAATACAAACAAATCGGCCGAGTCAATTGACTCGGCCGATTTATTTGTTTGCTTTCCTTGCGGAGATTAGTCCATATTGGGCTTATCCTTGGCGGGATTGCGGAAATGGATTTTGTGCTCTGAGTATTCCTGGGCGGCGATAAGAGTGGGTTTGGGGAGTTTCTCGTAGTAACGGGAAATCTCGATCTGCTCGCGGTTTTCGGATACCTCCTCCATGTTGTCGTTGAGCGAAGCAAACTCTTGGAGCTTCTTCTCGAGGTCGTGCTTCATCTCAGAAGCGATTTGGTTGGCGCGCTTGGCCACGATGCATACGGTTTCGTAGACGTTGCCGGTGTCCTCCGACATCTGTATCATGTCGCGGGTGACGGTGTTGAGCGGAGCGTTTGTCTTCTTGTAATCCATTGTATGATAACGATTATTGTTTTTCAGAAATCAATTAGAGGTCACGCACGTGCTTGCGGGCGATCTTGAAGATGTTGTCAGCCTCTTCGCGGTATCGGCTGTCAGGGTAGTTGTTGATAAAGCTGTAGTACTCATCGAGCACCTCGCGGTAGCGCTCATCCTTCCTCTCGTCGATACTGAGGTTAGCCTCCTGGTAGCGAGCTTTGAGAATAAGCATTTCGAGTTCCTCCTTGTACTTGGAGTAAGGATAATCCTTTATCGCGTTTTGGGCCACGATGATGGCGCTCTGGTAATTATTGCCCATGTACATGCCCAGGTTGTAATACAATTGGGCGTTTTGCAGCTGCTTAAGCGTCAGTTTATCCTGAAGTTCGAAAATGGCCTGCTGTGCCATAGGCACCTTGTCGCTGCGCGGGAAATAGTCAAGGAAGGCCTGCAGCTCGCCGATGGCCTGGTACGTGCCCGTCTGGTCAAGCTGGGGGTCAGGAGAGTCAAGATAATAACCGTAACCGCTGTAAAAGCGCGCCAACTCAGCGTACTTTCCCTTGGGGTAACGCGTGTAGTAATTCTTAAACCACGATCCGGACGATACGTAATCCTGATTCTCGTAATTGCTCATCGCCAGCAGATAAAGCGACTCCTCAGCCTTGTCAGAGCCCTTGAAGACCGTGACGCAGTTCTCAAGCAGAGTGGCAGCCTGCACATACTGCTTGCGCTCGAAAGCCCGCTTGGCGTATTCGAACTTGTAATTGTAATCCGAGCTCTTCAGAGCCTTCTGGTACTCACCGCACGAGCAAAGCAGCGGGATGAGGAGCAGGTATATAAGTTTTTTCAGCATGACGTTTCGCATATTATCCTGCAAAGTTACAAATAATCCGCGAAACAGCCGCCCTTTTCATCTCTAAAAAATTCTTAACACCCCCGAATTTCCACTCTCGGAAAAAAATTGGGCGGAATGCTTGGTGGATTGGGAAAAAGTCGCTAACTTTGCGGTCGATTAATGATAGGCCGCAATAGCTCAGTTGGTAGAGCATTTC
>CAMWUM010000179.1 GCA_947177435.1 uncultured Muribaculaceae bacterium | reverse complement strand
GTCAAAAGCGATACATAAGATATTAGCACTGGCTCTGGCCATCGCCTCCGCCGCCGCTCCGGCAGCAGCCCAAGAGGGCGGCCGCCAGACTATCGTGGCTAAGGTGGACTCGACAGTGCTGCTCATGGGTGACCGAGTGGCCATCAACATCGAGGTGCTCAAAAATTCCAGCGGAGGCCACCTGGTGACCGACCGGCTGGTGCCCGACCAAAACTATTACGGCATTGACTTCCTCGACTACACGGCCGACTCCACCGTGGTGGGCAACGGCCGCATGCAGGTCAATTACCACCTCAATTTCCAGGCCTTCACCCCCTCAGAACTGGTTGCCATACCGCCGTTCGCGTACCGCACCGAGGAGGGCGATACTCTGTGGTCAAACTCGTTGGCCCTTAAGGTTTACCCCGTCGAACTCAGTCCCGAACTGGGCAAGATTGAGACTCCCGAGGACGTGGCCAAACTCATCGTGCACCCCGACCAGCCGCCTATGGACGCCAACCTGCGCTGGTACGACTACATCCCCGGCTGGTGGATTTGGGTATTCCTCGGCCTGCTGGTGGCCGCTCTCGGCGTGGTGGCCTGGCGCCTGTTCAAGAAGAACGGCCCGAGGCTCTTCGTGGCCCGTCCGCAGCCCACGCCGTTCGAAATCGCCGAGCGGCGCCTGGGCGAGCTTCGCCGCCGCCGCCTGATCGAGCAGGGCCAGCCCAAGATGTACTACACCGAACTCATCGACATCCTGCGCTCGTACCTTGAGGGCCGCTTCGGCATCAAGGCATTGGAGATGCCCTCGCGCGCCATCATGCGCAAGATACGCGAGCACAAGGAGATACACCTGTCGTCGGGCCAGCTCGAGGACCTGCTCAGCTTGGCCGACTACGTAAAGTTCGCCGCGGCCAACCCCGACCCGACCGAGGGCCAGAGGGCATTCAACACCGTGGCCGATTTCGTGCACGCCACCAAGCCTGTCGAGACCGCCCAGGTGCCCGCAGGCCCAGGCAAAAAAGCACATAAACGGAAGAAAAAATAAGCTATGCAAGCACTCCAAGCACTCCAAGCGATACATTTCGCCCATCCGGCCTACCTGTGGCTGCTGCTGATATTCGTGCCGATGATAGCATGGCACGTGCTCAAGCACCGCCGCCAGCGCGCGAGCCTGTCGATCTCGACCACCTCGCCGTTTGCCGGCCTGGGCCGCAGCTGGCGCCAATACGCCGTCTATCTGCTGTTCCCGCTGAGGCTTCTGGCCATCGCCTGCCTCATCATCATACTCGCCCGTCCGCAGATACGCGGCGGATGGAGCACCACTAGCACCGAAGGCACCGACATCGTGGTGGCCCTCGACATCTCGTCGAGTATGCTGGCGCGCGACTTCCAGCCCGACCGCCTCGAGGCCGCCAAGGAGATAGCCGGGCGCTTCGTGGTGCAGCGCGAGAACGACAACGTGGGCCTTGTGATCTTTGCCGGCGAGAGCCTTACCGGCGTGCCCATGACCACTGACCGCGCCGTGCTGGCCTCGTACATCGAGAGCATCAGCATGGACCAGCTCGCCGACGGCACGGCTATCGGCGAGGGCATCGCCACCTCGCTCAACCGTCTGCGCGAAGGCCAAGCCGAGAGCAAGACCGTAATCCTCATCACTGACGGCAGCAACAACACAGGCATCATCTCGCCTCTGGCCGCGGCAGACGCCGCCAAGGAGCTCGGCGTGCGCATCTACACCATCGGCATCGGCACCATGGGCATGGCCGACATGCCCGTGTCGACCCCCCTGGGCATACGCTACGAAAAGCAGAAGGTGGTGATCGACGAAGCCACCCTTCAGCAGATAGCCGACCGCACCGGCGGCAAATACTTCCGCGCCACCGATAACCGCGCACTCGAAAAGGTGTTTGACGAAATCGACCACATGACGCAGACTAAGATGGACGTGCGCCACTTCTCACATACCGAGGACCGTTACCAAATCTTCGCATGGCTGCTCCTGCTCTTCTTCGGCCTGGAGTTGCTGCTGCGCTACACCGTGGCTCGCTCAATACCCTAACCCCTTAACAGACAAGAGCAAATGTTTGACTTCGCACATCCGATATATCTACTCGCGCTGCTGGCCCTGCCAGTGCTGCTCGCCCTATTCATGCTCGACCGCTACAGGCGGCGTCGCGCCTTGCGGCGGTTTGGCCAGCCCGCTGTGCTTGCCCCGTTGATGCCTGACGCCTCGCGATACATGCCAGTGGTCAAGCTGTGCATCTGCCTGCTGGCATTCGCGGCTGTGGTGTTCATCCTGGCTCGTCCGCGCGCCGGCAAGCCCGTCCCCCAGCAGTCGCGCACCCAGGGCATTGAGATAATGATAGCCTTTGACGTGTCCAACTCGATGCTGGCCTCGGCCTCAGACAATCCCGAGGGAATAAGCCGCCTCGACCAGGCTCGCCTGCTGCTCGACAAGCTCGTCGACAGGCTCAGCAACGACAAGGTGGGCCTCGAAGTGTTCGCCGCCGACGCCAAGGTGCTGATGCCCCTTACCACCGACTATTATACGGCCAAGATGTACCTCAACGAACTTTCGCCCGCCATGGTGCCTTACCAGGGCACAAACCTTAGCGACGCCATCACCAAGGCACAGGGTGCGTTCTCGGCCAACGACTCAATCCATAAGGCCATTATCCTCATCACCGACGCCGAGAGCCATGACGGCGACGCCGTGGCCGCCGCTGCAGCCGCCCTGCAGCGCGGCATACAGGTCAACGTTGTGGGCGTGGGCACCGCCAAGGGCATGCCCATACCTATGGGCAGCAACGGCGACTATCTGACTGACAATGAGGATAAGATCGTGCTCACGGCCTTTGACGACGCTTCGGCCAAGAAGATTGCCGAGGCTGGCAAGGGCGTGTATGTCAACGGCTCGTCTGGCCGCGCGCTCGACGACCTGGTATCTTCGCTCGACAATCTCGACAAGTCAGAGTTCCAGACCAAGCGATACACCTCGCGCGACGAGCAATTCCCCACTTTCGCTTGGCTGGCGCTGGTGCTCCTGGTGGCCGAGAGTTTCCTCGTAGACCGCAAGATAGGCTGGCTCAAGCGCATCAACTTCTTCACCAACCGCATGGGCCCACGCAAGGCCGGAGCAGGCATGCTGGCCATCCTGCTCGCCTTAGCCATGACGGGCTGTAAGGGCGACGGCTCGACCAAGGCCGAGCGCCTGAGCATAGCCGAAGGCAACGAGCAGTTTGCCAATGACAACTTCGCATCGGCCCTCGAAAACTACCAGCGCGCGCTGATCGAGCGCCCCGAGTCGGAGGCTGCCAGATTTAACCAGGCCGCGGCCAAGTACAACCTCGCCCTCTCCAATCCTGCCGACACGCTTTATGGAATGCAGTCGATGCAGGAGTACGAGGCCCTGGGCGACAGTGCCGTCGACGTCTCGGTGCGCGAGCGGGCATATTACAATCGCGCCAATATCGCATTCTGGCAGGGTCGCGCCGCCGACCAGCTCAACCCCGGGCAGAAGGCCGGCGTGCCTTACTACAAGCAGAGCGTTGAGTTTTACAAGCGTGCGCTGAAGATCAACCCGAGCAACATGCACGCCCGCGAAAACCTGCTGGTGGCCCAGCTGCAGATACCGCCCGAGGATCAGGACAATCAGGACCAGAACCAGAACCAGGATCAGGACCAGCAGCAACAGCAACAACAGCAGCAGCAACAACAACAGCAACAACAAGAGCAGCAACTCAACCAAAACACTGAGCAGATGCTCGAGGCGATGCAAAACAAAGAGAACAACACCCGCCGCAAGGCCCAGCCCCAGGGCGGACAGCGCTACAGCGACAAACCATGGTAGGAAGTATGAAGACATTCAAGATATTGCTGGCGCTGATGCTATGTGCGGCATCGGCCTATGCCCAGAAAGTGAGCGTCACGGCCCAGGCTCCCGGCCAAGTGGTGGAGGGACGCAATTTCACTGTCAGCCTGTCGGTCACCAACGGCCAGCCCGAAACGGCGCCGTCGGCTCCGCAAATCGCCAGGTGCAAGCATATCTACGGACCTGTCAAGAATACGATGCAGTCGTATCAGAACATCAACGGCCAGGTCACGTCATCGACACAGATAACGTTCACATTCACCTACAAGGCTGAAAAAGCCGGCACGACCACCGTGCCGGCTATGTCCGTTATAGTCGACGGCAAGAGTTACTCCACTGACCAGTTGCGGGTGGAGGTGCTTCCGCCCGACCAGTCGAGCGCCGGTGGCCGCCAGGGCGGCAGGCAGTCGACAGCCCCGTCGGTTGACGACGAGGTGCAGTTCGACCCCAACGATATGTTCATCCGCGTAATCCTCGACAAATCCACTGTCTACGAGCAGCAGGCCGTTACCGCCACAGTCAAGATTTACTCCAAGTATGACATCACATCATTCCGCTCCATAGCCCAGCCCACGTTCAATGATTTCTTCAGCGAGGAAATACCGCTGTCGTCCAATGGTCGCACCGAGCATTACAACGGCAAGAACTATTTCACGGCCGAGCTGCGCAAGATCGTGCTCTATCCGCAAAAATCAGGCCGCCTTGAGATTACATCGGGTCAATTCGAACTTACCGTGGTGCTCCAGCAGCCCGTGCGCGTAGGCCCGTGGATTGATTACCGCCCCATCGAGAAGCCTGTGACCGCCAAAACTAACTCGGCCACGGTGACGGTGCTTCCGCTTCCCGCTCCCCGCCCGGCTAACTTCCGCGGCGCAGTGGGAAACTACACTGCCACGGCCGAAATGTCGCCCCTGAGCCTGCGGGCCAACGAGTTGGCAACGTATACTTATAAGATTGAGGG
>CAMWUM010000178.1 GCA_947177435.1 uncultured Muribaculaceae bacterium | reverse complement strand
GGTCGAGGCCCAGGTGGCTGTATGCCAGGGGAGTGACTTCGCGGCCGCGGGGGGTGCGCTTGATGAATCCCTCTTTTATTAGGTATGGTTCGTAGACCTCTTCGATTGTGCCGGGGTCCTCGCCAAGCGCTGTGGCTATGGTGGTGAGACCCACAGGACCGCCGTTGAACTTATTGATGATGGTCATAAGTATCTTGTTATCAATCTCGTCGAGACCGTACTTGTCGATGTTGAGGGCTTCGAGAGCGTAACGGGCTATCTCCACGTCGATGCTGCCGTCGCCCTTGACCTGGGCGAAGTCGCGCACGCGGCGCAGCAGGGCGTTGGCAATACGCGGAGTGCCGCGCGACCGCAGGGCTATCTCGCGGGCAGCGTCGCCGGCGCAGCGCACGCCCAAGAGCGATGCCGACCTCCGCACGATGCTCTCGAGCACGGGGTGGTCGTAATATTCCAGATGGCACTTTATGCCGAAGCGGGCGCGCAGTGGCGAGGTCAGCAGACCCGAGCGGGTAGTGGCGCCAATCAGCGTAAACGGCTCAAGGCTAAGTTGCACCGAGCGGGCGCCGGGGCCCTTGTCGATGGTGATGTCAATGCGATAGTCCTCCATGGCCGAGTACAAGTACTCCTCCACGATAGGGCTCAAGCGGTGGATTTCGTCAATGAAGAGCACATCGTTACGCTCGAGCGAGGTGAGGATACCGGCCAGGTCGCCGGGTTTATCGAGCACGGGGCCCGATGTTATCTTCATGCCCACGCCCAGTTCGTTGGCCACGATGCCCGACAGCGTAGTCTTGCCCAGGCCCGGAGGACCGAACAGCAGGATGTGGTCCAAAGCCTCGCCACGCATGCGTGCAGCCTCGACAAATATTTTGAGATTGGCCACGATTTTATCCTGGCCCGTGAAATCGTCGAAAGCGCTGGGGCGAAGCGCACGCTCAAAGTCGCGGTCGCGGCGCCCCTGGGCGTCGCGTATGTCAAACTCTTCGCTCATAGGTACTTGTCGCCAAACTTCATTTTGGCGTCGCCCACCATCTGCTTTATGTTCTGCTCCTGCGCCTTGGGGCAGATGAGCAGCACGTCGCCGGCGTCGGCCACGATGTAGTCTTTAAGTCCGTCGGCCACCACGAGCTTGTCACCATTGACGGCGAAGATGCAGCCCGACGAGTTGTAGGCCATCACGCTGCAAAGCTGGGTGACGTTGCCGTCGCGGTTCTTGGGTGAGTTGTCAAACAGTGCGCTCCATGTGCCCAAGTCGTTCCAGCCAAAGGTCACGCACTCGACGCACACCTTACGGCTCTTCTCCATGATGGCGTAATCGATTGACGTGTTGACGCATCCGGGGAAATGCTGCTGCATGTACTCGTACTCCCGCGGGGTGTTGTATACGCCCATGGCGTTGTCGAACACCTGCGCTATCTCGGGCGCCAATTTGCGCATCGAGTCGATGATGGAGGCTGACCGCCATAGGAATATGCCCGAGTTCCAGAAGAACTCGCCCGACTCTACAAAGACCTTGGCAAGTTCATGGTCAGGCTTCTCGGTGAACGTCTTGACGCGGTTGATGCCGGGCTCCACTTCGCCGCCCACCTGTATGTAGCCGTAGCCGGTCTCGGGACGCGTGGGCTTGATGCCGAAGGTGAGCAGGGCGTCCTCCTTCTCCACAAACTCGAAGCCTTTGAGCACACTCTGTTCGAACTCGCGTTCGCGGGTGATGAGATGGTCGCTCGGCGTCACAATCATCGAGGCCATGGGATCGATGGCATGGATATGGTATGCCGCCCAGGCGATGCACGGCGCCGTATTGCGGCGGGCGGGCTCAAATAGTATCTGACGCTCGTCGATTTCGGGCAGTTGCTCACGTATCAGGTTGGCGTACTTTGCGTTAGTGACAATCAGTATGTTCTCCTTGCGCACCATCGGCAGCACTCGGTCAAAACTCATCTGCAGTAGAGTGCGGCCCGTGCCGAGGAAGTCGATAAACTGCTTGGGGCGCGTCTCGCGGCTGTACGGCCAGAAGCGGCTGCCGACGCCGCCGCACATTATCACGCAATATCTATGGGGATTTATTTCGCTCATTATGGTTCGTTTTTGTTTTGGAGGGCTAAATTAGCGAAAATCGGCGTCAAAAACAAATATTTTTGTCAAAGATTGCCTTTTTTGCCGTCACAGGCGCTTATATTGTAAAAAAATGCTTAATTTTGCGTATTCTTTCACTTTTGACCCCCGATTGAGCGTTTAGTAAATATGGACGAAACGAACAAGACCGAAAAGCAGCCCGTCTACCGCAAGATTTGGCGTTCGCCCGCCGCCGTGGCCATTGCCGTCACGATAGTGGCTTGGGTGACCATGATGCTCAACCCCTACGTCAGCTTCTGGTGTGCCGTCGGCGGCGTGATCGTGGCCATTGTCAGCGCCGTGCGCGTCGGCAAGGGCGTGTGGCGCGACATCGCCATCGCATGCGCCGTGGCCTGCGGCATATTGGTGATGGTGTTCCTCGGCTTCCATTTCGCCATCAAATACCTCATCGACTCAATCTAAATCATTATAATTATGGACAATCTCAGCTACGCCCTGGGCATAAGCATGGGCAACAATTTTATGCGCTCCGGCATCAAGGAGATCAACGTACAGGACTTCGCAGACGGCCTCGCCGCCGTATATTATGGCAGCGAATTGAAGATGTCTTACCAGGACGCCAAGGCCGAAGTGGAGAAATTCTTCCTCAGCATGCAGCAACAGCAGGAGGAGGAAGCCAAGAAGATGGCCGAAGTCAACGCCGAGGCCGGCAAGGCTTTCCTCGAGGAGAACGGCAAGCGCGTGGAGGTGAAGACTACTCCCTCGGGCCTGCAGTACGAGGTGCTCAAGGAGGGCGAGGGCCCGCACCCCACCCCCAACGACCGAGTGACCGTGCACTACACCGGTAAGCTCATCGACGGCACAGTGTTTGATTCATCAGTTGAGCGCGGCGAGCCCGCCACCTTCGGCGTCACCCAGGTGATCCCCGGATGGGTCGAGGCCCTGCAGCTGATGCAGCCCGGTGCCAAGTACCGTCTGTTCATCCCCTCGGCTCTCGCCTACGGCCCCCAGGGCGCCGGCGGACTGATCGGCCCCAACCAGACTCTGATTTTCGACGTCGAACTCATATCAATCGCCTGACATGAAGTCAGTCAAGGACTCGCTGCTCCTGCGCTCGAGCTGCCGCCGGTACGAGCGCGAGGCCGTCACGCCTGAGCAGCTGCAATTCATTTACGACGCCATCCGCAATACCCCCACCAGCTACAACGGTCAGCAGTTCACCGTCGTAGACGTCAATGACCAGCCCACCAAGGAACGTCTCGAAGCACTCATAGGCCAGAAGCAGATCAAGACCTGCAGCCACTTCATGGTCTTTTGCATGGACTACCACAAGATCATGGCCGGAGCCAAGGCCAAGGGCGTGGACATGCCCCCGTTCTACGACACGGTCGACGGCGTCACCGTCGGCATGGTCGACGCCTCGCTGGCGATGATGAGCGCCGTGGTGGCCGTCGAGGCCCTGGGCCTGGGATGCTGCCCCATCGGCTACGCCCGCACCAAGGACCCCCAGGCCATCGCCGAGATCCTGCACCTGCCGAGCCACGTGATGGTGATTTGCGGCCTGGCCATCGGCGTGCCCCGCGAGCACAACGACCTCAAGCCCAAGCAGCCCGCCTCGCTGATGATCCACCACAACGAGTACAGGCAGGACGACCTCACGGCCGACATGCTGGCCTACGACGCCGAAGTGCAGCACTACAACAAGACCCGCGCCGGCTCACAGACCGACAACGACTGGGTCTCCCACATCGTCGACTACTACCGCGCCGCCATGGACTACGAAATGCTCCAGGCCCTCCGCGACCGCGGCTTCGACTGCAAAAAGTAACATACCCCACATACATCGGTGTGCGCCGCCCTCGGGAATTATCCCGCAGGCGGCGTACGCTATTGATATATCTATCCGATGCGGCTTAGTTTGAGAAACTTGGACAAAATTTGTGAAAATAATTTTTGAATATGAAAATTTATTTATAAATTTGCCTTTACAATCGTTAACGACGTTGAGATTATGGATAAAGAGCAAGCTATAAAGTTGGCGCAACGTTACAAATCCGCTATTGCCGAGCGGCTGCCATTAAAGGCCCTTTATCTTTATGGCTCGTTCAGCAAAGGCACGCATAATGAAACCAGCGACATCGACATTGCCGTTGTCGTAGACAGCCTCAATGACGATTACTTTGCAGACACTCCTCTTTTGTGGAAACTTAAACACAAGATAAGCAATCTCATCGAGCCTGTTTTACTCACAGCCGATAAGAACAATCCACTGTATTCCGATATCCTCAGAACAGGAATACTCATATAGCACTCCCGATGTATGAACACAAATCTATAAGAATATAATTATGGCAATACCAATAAAGCAAGTCCCGATTCTCACGGGTGAAATAGCGGAGGCATTTGTTAAGGAGGCGGATGAAAACGAACTGCTCCCACGCTTTACTTTGTCGCCTGAGCGGCAGGACAAAGTTAGGCGTATGTTGCGTCAAATTGACGAGTTCATTCCATCCTGGCGACGCAAAGGTTAAGTCATGGGATTTTCATTGCTCGATGAATGCGAAATGGTCAGAGTCGATGCCGACTTGTTGACACATTGCCACACATTTACCTGTGGGGCAGAAGATTTAGATGAGTTTCTTTATCAAGACTCTCTCGCATACGAAAAAGATTTGATGGGTAAAACTTATTGTTGGCTTCTAAAGGAAGATGACACGAAAATTGTTGGTTTTGTAACTCTTGCAAATGCGGGCATTCAGAC
>CAMWUM010000177.1 GCA_947177435.1 uncultured Muribaculaceae bacterium | reverse complement strand
CTTTGACGGTGGCTTCGCCGGCGCGGATGAGGGCGTCGATGCACGGGGGGATTGTCATCTCGGCCTTGGGCACGTCGAGGTTCTTGTCAAGGAATTTCTTGAACTCGCGCTCACCGTATGCGAAGTAGTCGGGGGTGAAGCCCCACATATTCATCGAGACGGGGGTCTTGGGGTCGAGGATTTGCTCCTGGCCGTTCTCGTCTTTGAATGAGATTTCGTGCTTGTCGTTGTACTCGATGGCGGTGCGCTCTACCACGGAGGTGAGCAGGCCGTCCTTGTTCTCACACACGCCGCGGGCAACTGAGCCGTTCTCGCTCATGGTGTTGCCTACGCGGAAGCCGACCATGCAGTAGTCGCCGGGGCGGTCATGCTCGCGGCTGAGCTCGTCGGCGAGCACGCGGAATGCATCCTGGCCGTAGAAGTCGTCGGCGTTGATGACAGCGAAGGGCTCTTTGATGACGTCCTTGGCCATGAGCACGGCGTGGTTTGTGCCCCAGGGCTTGGTGCGGTCTTCGGGGCATTTGTAGCCTTCGGGGAGCTTGTCCACGGCCTGGAAAACTACCTCGACGGGGATGGCGTCTTTATACTTGACGAGAATCTTATCGTTGAAGTCCTTTTCGAAGTCTTTGCGGATTACGAATACGACCTTGCCGAATCCGGCGCGGATGGCGTCGTAAATCGAGTAGTCCATGATGGTTTCGCCGTGAGGGCCTACGCCATCGAGCTGCTTGAGTCCGCCGTAGCGGCTGCCCATGCCGGCAGCGAGCACGTAAAGGGTTGGTTTCATTGCAGAATTAGATTTTTAGGTGAGATTTCGATTATTGGATGCCGCGCTCGCGGAGCTTGAGTTGCCAGTTCCAGGCCGACTTGAGGGTGTCTTCGAGCGAGGTGTCAGCGGTCCAGCCAAGCACGTTGTTGGCCTTGTCGGGGTTGGCCCATACCTTCTCGATGTCGCCTGCGCGGCGGGGAGCGTATGCCCAGTTGAGCTTGACGCCGGTTGCCTTCTCAAATGCGTCGATGATCTCCTTGGTGCTGACGCCGCGACCGGTGCCGACGTTGAAGACTTCGAGCTGCGGGGTGTCCATGTCGAGGACGCGCTGCATGGCCTTGACGTGGGCCTTGGCGAGGTCAACGACATAGATGTAATCGCGGATGCAGGTGCCGTCGGGGGTGTCATAGTCGTTGCCGAAGACCTTGAGCTGCTCGCGGATGCCGATGGCGGTCTGGGTGACGAAGGGGATGAGGTTCATGGGCACGCCGTTGGGGAGCTCGCCGATGATGGCGGTGGGATGCGAGCCGATGGGGTTGAAATAGCGCAGGAGGATTGCCTTGATGGGGGCACCGCTGTTGATGTCGTCGCGGATGATTTCCTCGTTGATCTGCTTGGTGTTGCCGTAGGGGCTCTCGGCAGGCTTGATGGGCGCGCTCTCGGTCACGGGCAGGTTCTCGGGGTCGGGCTGGCCGTAGACGGTGCAGCTGGACGAGAAGATGATGCCTTTGACGTCGTGCTTGGGCATGAGCTCGAGCAGGTTGACCAGGGATACGATATTGTTCTTGTAATAGAGGAGGGGCTTCTGCACGCTCTCGCCCACGGCCTTGCTGGCGGCGAAGTGGATGATGCCCTTGATGGGATGGGCGCTGAATATCTTGTCCATCGCATCGAGGTCGCAGCAGTCGGCATGGTAGAATACGGGGCGTACGCCGGTGATCTGCTCGATGCCGTCGATTACGTTGGCGTTGGAGTTGGAGAGGTTGTCGACGATGACCACGTCGTAGCCTGCGTTGATAAGCTCGACGGTGGTGTGCGAACCGATAAAGCCGGTGCCGCCGGTCACAAGAATCGTTTGCTTCATGATTGATTAGGTAAAGAATGTGATTTGATGCGCAAATTTACGAATTTTTCTCTAATTGAGGACGCAAGGCGCAAAAAAATTATCAATCAGCGTGCGGCCACTACTTCGATTTCGACCAGGGCCTGCTTGGGAAGTTCGCGAACGGCCACGGCTGAGCGTGCGGGGAATGGCTCGCTGAAGTGTGCGGCGTACACTTCGTTCATAGCGGCGAAGTCGGCCATATCGGCGAGGAATACGGTGGTCTTGACCACGTGCTCCAGGCCGAGGCCTGCGGCAGCGAGCACGGCCTTGACATTGGCCAGTGACTGCTGGGTCTGGGCCTTGATGTCGGCGGGCATCTGGCCTGTGGCGGGGTCTACGGGGAGCTGGCCGGAGGCGTAGACGAATGCGCCGGCGTCGATGGCCTGGCTGTAGGGTCCGATGGCGCCGGGGGCGGCTGCGGTGACGATTGCTTTTTTCATAACTTTTATGGAAGTTTTGGGATTATTGGGAGTTTTGGGAAAATCTAACATCTAATATCTAAAATCTGATATCTCGATATCGGCGATATTGACCTGGTCGGCCTGATGCATGACGCTGTCGTTGATGTGGTCGATCACCTTCACCACGCCGGGGAAGTTGGCGTCGAAGTTGGGGATGAATCCGCTGGCGCCCAGGTGCCTGATCTGCCGGCGCAAGTATCCGATGGTGAGGACCGATGGGTCGACGGCGGGCTGGTAGCCGTAGACGTCGCCCTTGTTGTCGAGCACTACTCGCGATATGATGCCGGCGTCGATGAGCAGGTTGAGCACGTTCGACACCAGGCGCGACGGGATGCCGTACTTTTCGATTATCTCGTACTGCTTGACCGGGGGTTGCTTGGCCAGGAAGCGCTGCACCACCACGGCCGTGATGGCTACGGTGACCTTGTCGCTGTACGAGCGCGAGATGGTGCTGATCTGGTCGGTGAATGTGTACTGGAAGATGTTCTGCGAGGCATAGCATATCAGGGCGCCCGAGAGGATGATGACCCACACCACCTGCATCCACAGCAGGAACAGGGGCAGGAACGCGAAGCCGCCGTACACGGCGTTGTAACGCGACACCCACAACTGGCCCGAGATGAAGAGCCACTGCAGCACTGTGAACCCGATGCCGGTGATGAAGCCCGAGACCAAGGCGTTCCAGAACCGCACCTTGGTGTTGGGCATGAGCATGAATAGGGCGGTGAAGAACAGGCACGTGAAGGCGAACGACCCTATCTCGAACAGACTCGAGATGATGGGTGTCATGAACGGGATGTTGAACATCCCCTGTATCGTCTCGCTCAGGAATATCGACACGCCGGCGCCGAGCACCAGCAGGATGGGCAGGATGAGCAGCATGGCCGTGTAGTCGGTGATCTGACGCCACAGGGTGCGCCGCTCGCGGATGTTCCAGATGAGGTTGAATGTGTTCTCCATGCTCTGCATCAGCGAGATGAGAGTGTAGAGCAGGAACACAAGGCCGATGCCGATAAACACACCCTGTGTCGACGAGTCGAGGTATTTGTCAACAAATCGCATCAGGTACTCCACAAGCGACTGCTGACCGGGCATACGGTCGAAAATCTGCGTTTCGATCAGGTCCTGCACACCGAAGCCTCGGCCGATAGCCACCAGCATGGCGAAGGCCGGCACGATGGCCAGCAGCGTGCGGTACGTCATGGCACAGGCCTGGGTCTGCACGTCGGCGCTGAAAAACGACTTGACGGCGATGTTGACCGTCTTGATGAAATTTACCGAGAATTTCGCACGCGAGTCACTCCACACGCCGTGGGAGGCATAGTCCCAAAAGGCGCGCGCCTTGCCGGTCAACCGAGTAATCCAAGTATTTGCCATGCTGCAGAAAAATTTCCACAAAGGTAGCGCTTTTTATTCATTTTGCGGCAGCGGCGGTTTATAAATTTGGACTTTTTGTTGTAGAGACGGATGAAAAGTGCTAACTTTGCACACAACAAACTGAATCAATAATAGCAACGATATAACCAATGATCAGAAAAATTCTTTCAATAGCCGGCAAGCCCGGCTTGTTCAGCCTGGTCAGCCAGGGCAAGAACATGCTCATAGTCGAGTCACTGCTCACCGGCAAGCGCGCCCCCGTCTACGCCCGCGACAAGGTCATTTCGCTGGCCGACATCTCAATATACACCACCGAGGGCGACGAGCCCCTGGCCGAAGTGCTCGAGAAGCTCCACGCCAAGACTGAGGGCAAGCCCGTTGACGTCAAGGGTTTTGCCAACGACGCCGCCATCCGTGAATACTTCCGCGAGGTGCTCCCCGAGTTTGACGACGACCGCGTGTACACTACCGACATCAAGAAACTCTTCTCATGGTACAACATGCTGCTTGCCGCCGGCATTACCGAGTTTGCCGACCCCAAGCCCGATGAGACCACCGAAGAAAACCCCGACAACAATAATAACAACTAATTCTATGGCAAAGAAATTTATCTGTGTCGTGTGCGGATACGTGCACGAAGGCGACGAAGCTCCCGAGAAGTGCCCCGTTTGCGGTGCCCCCAAGAGCAAGTTTAAGGAAGTCGACGACGAGGCCGTGCTCAAGTTTGTCACCGAGCACGAAATCGGTGTGGCCAAGGGCTGCGACGAGGAGATGATCAAGGATCTCAACGCACACTTCCTCGGCGAGTGCGGCGAGGTAGGCATGTATCTGGCTATGGCTCGCCAGGCCGACCGTGAGGGCTATCCCGAAGTGGCCGAGGCCTTCAAGCGCTACGCCTGGGAAGAGGCCGAGCACGCCTCCAAGTTTGCCGAACTCCTCGGCGACGTGGTATGGGACACCAAGACCAACCTCGAAAAGCGTATGGCCGCTGAAGCAGGCGCCAACGCCGACAAGATGCGCATCGCCAAGCGCGCCAAAGAGCTCAACCTCGATGCCATCCACGACACCGTGCACGAAATGGCTAAGGACGAAGCCCGCCACGGCCAGGGATTCCAGGGCCTCTACAAC
>CAMWUM010000176.1 GCA_947177435.1 uncultured Muribaculaceae bacterium | reverse complement strand
CGGTTTTTTTCGCATCGATGCGGCGGTTTGTCAAAAAAAAGCCGTACATTTGCCAAATGTTTAAGCGGAAATCAACCAAACAACTATAAATATGAAAAAACTTCTACTCGCTTTGATGGCTGCGGCCTCCCTCACTGGCTCGGCCCAGCAGATCGCAGTCGACAAGACTGACGCTCTGTCTGCTCCCGTTAAGCCCGCTGCGGCTATGGCTCCCAGCCGCGCTGCCGACGGATACACCATCCGTTTCTGCGACGGTATCAATACATGGACAAGGGTGGGTGTCGCCGGCACCTACGTGCAGTATATCACCATTCCAGCCGAAATTGCCACCCAGCTGGCCGGCAACAAGGTGGCCTCCGTGTCGTTCTCGATCTGCCTTGGAGGCTCCGATGCCACTAAGACCGTCCCCGGCACCATCTTCGTCACTGAAGACCCGCAAGCCAACAATATCTCCGAACTGGTTTTCCAGGCTCAAGCAGACGTAAAAATCCGCGATTCATACTTAGTGGACCCCGGCTACCAGACCGCAGTCTTCACCACTGGCGAGGAGTATGTGATAAAGGAGAACACTCCCTTCTCCTTTGGCTTGATGTTTGAGACTGCCGCCTCTGACTACCCAATAGGCACTGATGGACAAGCACCTAACCAGTTCTGTGGCAATGTCGACGTATACCAGGGCGGCGCTTACGCTGGCTACGTGTCCATGGCTTCAGACATTGGCTCCAACCTGATGATGTACGCTGTCACCAAGGGTGAGAAAACCGAACTGCTTGACATAGCCTCGGTGCTCGGTGCCACGCTCGACGGTTTCACCCTCCCCGTATACAAGAACGCCAGCGACGCCGGCCTGTTCGTGGCGTTAAACAACTTCGGCAGCAACACCCTGTCTTCGATCAACTACTCGTATAGTGTCAATGACGGCCAGCCCACCACCGTCGATGCCCAAGTTGCCATCGGACCCGGCGAGGCAAAGTGGGTGCAGCTGCCTGTCGATAATCTCCCCGAAGGACACAACAACCTTAACATCAGCATCAACAAGCTCAACGGCAAGGAAATGGCATTGGGTCAGGGCCAACTCCCATATATCTGCCTGGGCGAGGAGGCCGAAGCCTACGACCGCGCCTTCGTGGTCGAGGAGTTCACCGGCACATGGTGTGGATGGTGCCCCCGCGGCATCGTAGGCATGGAATATATGCAGGAGACTTATCCCGAAAAGTTTATCGGTATCGCCGTGCACGCATCGAGCGGTTCGTCCTCTGACAAGTTCCAGGTTACCAACTATATGCCCTTTTTGCAAGAATACGCCGACGGCTTCCCTGGCTGCATCATCAACCGTGATCCTCAGTATGCCCCCGACCCCAACAAGGAGTATCTCGACCAAATCTACGGCATCTGGCTCGACCAGGTTTCGCCAGCAAAAATTGTGGTCGACGCTGAGCTGGGCGGAAAGGATCTGGTGCTCCACGCCGGCGTAGAGTTCAGCATCAACGACAACCACGCTTACAATCTCGCTTTCGTCCTCACCGAGGACGGCCTCACCGGCTACCAGACCAACTACTACGCCGGCGGCAGTGAAGGTAAAATGGGCGGCTGGGAGAATAAGGCAAGCAAGGTGAGCTGGACCTACACCCACACCGCCATCCGCATCGACGAAGCCTTCGGTGTCCAACTCACCGAGTCTGTCGAGGCCAATAATTCTTACATGGGCTTCGCCGCTTTCCCCTACATCGGCGCGATGAACAAGAAACTGTTCAACCTCAACAATACCCACGCCATAGCTCTGCTCTTCGACGCTGAGACCGGCGTAATCGTCAACGCCGCCAAGATCGATCTTGCTGACGTTGAACTCGACGGCATCGACGACGCTATCGCCATTCCCGAGGTTCCGGTTGAATACTACAATATCCAGGGCCAGAAGGTGGCCAATCCGCGCAGCGGCCAGCTTTACATCCGCGTCCAGGGCGACGAGGCCACCAAGGTGGTGTATTAATGACCGTTACGCTTATATGCAATAGCGACTCGCGCGGAGGCGCGGCCGTTGTCTCCCTGCGCCTGACCAAAGCGCTCAGGCGCAGGGGGATAGACGCCCGCCTGCTCGTGGCCCACTCATCTTCCGGACTCCCGTATGTCGAAGAGGCAGCTCCCGCCTGGCGGGTCAAGCTGCCTTTTTACGCTGAGTGCGCCCAGATAGCCCTGCACAACGGCATGCGCCGCAGCCTGCTGTTCGAGGCTTCGACCGGTGCGTACGGGCTGCCGCTGAGCCGACATCCCTGGGTGGAGGGCGCCGACGCCGTCATACTCAACTGGGTCAACCAAGGGCTGCTCTCGATCAGCGAGATTGCCCGCATCAAGGCGCCCGTCTACTGGGTGATGCACGACATGTGGAACGCCACGGGCCTTTGCCATCATGCCGGCCTATGCGATAGATACAAGGCAGCCTGCGGCTCGTGCCCGCTGCTGCACGGCCACTCGCCGCTGTTGCCATGGCCGGACATGGATGCCCCCGGCAAGCCCGACCTCTCGACCAAGGTGGTTGAGGCCAAGGAGCGGCTGTACGCTGCCAAGCCCATCAGGTTCGTGGCCGTCAGCAATTGGCTGGCCGGCGTGTGCGAGCAGAGCAGGGCCATGCGCGGCATCTCCCCGGTGGTCATCCCCAATGCATTCCCGGTCGACGATTACCAGTCCACTCCCTTGCGCTCGCGCAGGCAGTGCGACCTGCCCGAGGGCCGGCTTATCGTGATGGCCGCAGCCCGGCTCGACACTCCCGTCAAAGGCCTGCCCTATGCTGTCGAGGCTCTGAACAAGGCTTACGACGCCGGCGCGCAGGCCACAGCAGTGTTCATCGGCGATCTGCGTGATGAGTCGGCACTCGCCGGCCTGCGCATGCCCCGCGTTATGCTGGGCCGTCTGTCGGCCGAGAGGATGGCTGATGTGTACGCCCACGCCGACGTGGTGCTGTCATCGTCGATTTACGAAAACCTGCCCGGCACCCTCATCGAGGGCATGGCTGTCGGATGCGTGCCCGTCACCTTTGGCCAGGGCGGCCAGGCCGACATCGTAGACCACCTGCGCACGGGTTACATTGCCCGCTTCCCAGACACCGATGACCTGGCCCGCGGCCTGCGCTGGGCACTCGACACCCGCCTCGACCGCACCGCCCAGCACGCTGAGATGGCCCGCCGCTTCGCCGCCGACACCATCGCCAGCCGATGGCAATCCCTCCTAATGGAAAATGGATATCCTGCCGCCAACCCCGTAGGATTTTCCACACGCTGTGTGGAAAATCTGGTAGCCCCAATCAACGGCCAGTAGCTGTGTCAAAAGGCGAAAACGGAGGAATGTAGGGACATCGCTTCGCGATGTTAGAAACGCAAATGCCAGATTTCCAATCAACTTCTTGCGTGACAACGCGAAGCGATGTCCCTACAAAAGATAATTACTAATTAATTGAAAAATTATGATACGGAATTTGTTATTTGACCTTGGCGGGGTCATAATGGACATAAAGAAAGACAATTGCGTCGAGGCCTTCCGCCAGCTTGGCCTGCCCGACACCTCCGCATTCTTCGGCGACTATGGCCAGAAGGGGCCCTTCGCGCAGATTGAGGAGGGCATGATCACCGTTGACGAGTTCCATGCCTACGTCAAGGCCCTCATTCCCGCGCCGGCCACCGACGCCGAGATTGACGCCGCCTTTATGAAATTCCTCATCGGCATACCCGTCGAGCGCCTGCGCGAGTTGCAGCGCCTGCGTGCCGCCGGCTACGGCATCTACCTGCTGAGCAACACCAACCCGATAATGTGGCACGCTAAGATTGCCGAGGAGTTCCGCAAGGACGGCCTGCAGATTGGCGACTATTTCGACGGCATCGTCACATCGTTCGAGGCCAAGGCGCTCAAGCCTAAAGCCCGGATATTCGAATACGCCATCTCGCACCTGGGCATCGACCCGGCCGAGACCCTGTTTCTCGACGATAGCCAAGCCAACCTCGACGGCGCCGCCGCCCTCGGCTTCCAGACGGCCCTCGTGCCCGACGGCGCCGAGTTTGCCGACATTCTCCGTAAGCGCTTAGGCTGATGGTAGAACCCATGCGACATACTGTGGCGGCCGTGGGCATGTTCGACGGCGTGCACCGGGGCCACCAGGCCCTGGCCGCGCAGGTGCGCCAAGCCGCCGCCGAGCGGGGCCTTCAGCCCGCATTCTTCACTTTTGACCGCCATCCATTGCAGACCGTGGCGCCCGAGCGCGCGCCGCTGCTGCTCTCCACGCCCGAGCAGCGCCGACGCTGGCTTGAGCCCGGCATGACGGTGGCGCTCCCGTTTGACGAGGCGATGCGCCGGCTGACCGCCGAGGAGTTCATGCGTATGCTGCGTGACGACTACGGCACGCGCCTAATCGCCATCGGCTTCAATCATCGATTCGGTAGCGACCGCCTGCCTGATTTCGAAGACTACCGGCGTGTGGCCCAAAGCCTCGGCATTGAAGCCATCCTGGCCCCAGAGGAGGGCGAGGGCATATCCTCGTCGGCCATACGCCGTGCTCTCGCCGACGGCGACATAGAGCGGGCCAACGAGATGCTGGGCCGCCCGTTCGTCCTGTCGGGCACCGTGGCCCACGGCCAGGCCCTGGGGCGCACCATCGGCTTCCCCACGGCCAACGTCACTCCGGCGCGCCCCGACCTGCTCATACCCCGCGAGGGCGTGTACGCCGGCCGCCTTCTCGGCCATCCCGCCTTGGTCAACATCGGCCATCGCCCCACCGTCGGTGACGACGGCCACCTAAGCATCGAGGCCCACGTCATCGACTACGACGGCGACCTCTACGGCCGCCCCGTCGAGCT
>CAMWUM010000175.1 GCA_947177435.1 uncultured Muribaculaceae bacterium | reverse complement strand
CGCTACAACAAATCAATTCAAAATTGTAAAACTATCTCTTCAATGGTAGATAGACTCTATGTCTATGATAATTCGATAGATAACGTTGAGGCTCGGCCATTATTCAGAATGAGCAACGGACAATTGGTGAAAACATATTCAAATGATTTTCCCCATTGGGCATCTTTCCTCCTTTAACTACATAATAAAACTCCTCAGATCATAAATTGTTTACTGACTCTGAGGAGGATATGTTAATTGTATGGGGTTGGAAGTTAGTGGGCAAAAATGCAAAAATAACATAAAATGCGGAAGTATATTTTGAACTTATCGACTCAAAAGTTATCTTTGCTAAATATTTTTGAAAAACAAATACCATGAATATGAGGAAATTGCTTTTATCATTGATGTTGTTGCCATTGACGCTTATGGCCGACAACTATTTTGCCAACGGCATGGAGTGGACTGAAGAAGCATCGTTCCACGATATTCATGGTGCTCCCTCCAGGTACATCCGACATGTAAAGGTAGATGGAGACACCATTGTGGATGGAGTCGAGGCTATGAAAGTCTACGCAACGGATCCGGACGGGAATTATCACATTAACGCCATCTTACGCGTGGATGGAGACAAGGTATATACCTTGAATAATTATGAGACCAATCAATGGTATCTCGCATACGATTTCTCTTTAGAGATAGGCGATGAGTGTTATTTTTACTACTTCAATGCATACATACAGAAAATCCGGCCTAAGGAGCAACATTTCGTTTGCACCGGGAAATATCTGAGTGAAGATTATGGCGGATGGCCCGTTATTCAGTTAGAAGAAGTCTTAACATTTAACCCCGAAGATTATGAGTTTGATGTAGGAAAGGGAGAGTGGCTTATTGGAATTGGTCACACATACGGGGTAAATCTCAATTATTTTACAAGCACACTGGTCGGCGGAGGCGGTCGCCTGCTTAGCGCATCGTTCAACGGCAATCTATTATGCAAGTATTCGACTGATTTTATTGGTGATGAAGAAATGGCCGACGCGTCAATAAAAATAACGCAAACCGGCGACAAGAGCCTAACGATATCCAACTTAGACGCAGGCGACCAAGTCTGCATTTACGATATGGCTGGAATGTCAGTGTTCAGCCAGACAACGACAGGCGACAACCTAAGCATCAACCTCCCTCAAAAAGGTGTCTACATCATCAAGACTAACGCATGCCCCAAGGCAAAAATCCTCTATATAAGGTAACGGACGGGGATACAACTTATTAAAACAAAGGCCGGCTCGCAATGAGTCGGCCTTTGTTTGCTCCCGTGGCAACGGGGTTAGAAGTTGACGGGCATGCGGCGGAGGAAGTCGACGCTCTTTTGGATGGCCTGGTACATAATGATGTCCGTTTTGACGAACGGCACTTCGCGGCGGTAGTCCGCAACGAGGCTTTCGAGGAAAGGAGACGTCTTGAGCGGACGCCTGAAGTCGAGGGCCTGGGCGGCGTTCATCAGCTCGATGGCGAGGATGCGCTCGAGGTTGTCAAGCACCTTGTGGAGTTTGGTGGCCGCATTGCCGCCCATGCTCACGTGATCCTCCTGCTCGTTGCTCGATACGATTGAGTCGCACGAAGCCGGGAAACAGTACATCTTGTTCTGGCTTACCATCGAGGCGGCCGCATACTGCGGTATCATGAAGCCTGAATTAAGGCCCGGCTCGGCTACAAGGAACTCAGGCAGTCCTCGCTTGCCAAGAATCAACTGTGCCACGCGGCGCTCGCTGATGTTGCCAAGCTCGGCGAGACCCACGCTGAGGTAGTCCATCGGTATGGCAATCGGCTGGCCGTGGAAATTACCGCCTGAAAGAATGATATCTTCGTCAGGAAAGACAGTGGGATTGTCTGTCACAGAGTTTATTTCAGTAAGGATAACTCCGGCCACGTATGCGATGGCATCCTTTGTGGCGCCATGCACCTGAGGTATGCAGCGGAACGAATACGGATCTTGCGTGGCTTTGCCCGGCTGAGCGATTAGCTCGCTGCCCTCGAGGATGCGGCGCACATTGGCAGCGGTGTCAATCTGGCCTTGATGAGGGCGCATCTCTTGCAGACAAGCCATGAACGGGTCGATGCGGCCGTTGTAAGCATCGAGCGAGAGAGCGCCGATGATATCAGCTTTTTTAGACAATTTGAATGCGCGGAGCAACGCCCATACGGCATTGGCCGACATAAACTGCGTGCCGTTAAGCAGAGCCAATCCCTCCTTGCTTTTCAACTTAACAGGGTGCCAGCCATGCTCTTTGAGCACATCGGCCGCATGGCGCACCTCTCCATTGACGCGCACGTCGCCCTCGCCGATAAGAGGAAGGAAGAGATTGGCCAGCGGAGCGAGGTCGCCCGACGCGCCAAGCGAACCGCGATCATATACTCGCGGCAGTATGTCGGCATTGTAGAAATCGAGGATACGCTGCACGGTCTCAACTTGCACACCGCTGTAGCCGAGCGAAAGGGCGTTGGCTTTAAGCATCAGCATCAACTTGATGATGACGGGATTCAGCTCGTCACCAACGCTACAGGCATGGCTCTTTACGAGGTTTTCCTGCAAGGTTGAAAGATCCTCCGACGAGATATTGCGGTCGCAAAGGCTGCCAAATCCGGTGGTAATGCCATAAAGGGGCACTGCCGACTCTTTCACCTTGTTGTCGAGATAGTTGCGGCACTTTTCAATGCGCTTGATGGCGGCATCAGAGAGTTTTAGCAACATACCCTGCTCTATCACCTCCTCAATCTGCTCGTATGTGAGGGGGCCAAGGCCTATTTCAAAATATTTCTTCTCCATTATCATTCAAGTGCTTTGGCCAGCAGAGCGGCCACATTCTTCTCAGTCTCGTTGGCGTTATGCTCGATAATTTCCATATCGCGCTTCATCTCGTCGACAAACTCCTCATCCTTAATCGACGAGAGGTTGATGCGGGCGTTGGCACAGGCGCCCATTACAGCCGTGCGAGCGCAGAGCGATGCCACGTAAGCGTCAGTGATGGCGTTTTGGTTGCCTGACTCGGCGAGCGCTACGATATCATCCAGGAACGTATTGACGAGTTTGGCTACACTGAACGGCACCGCGGCGGCATGCTTAAGGGCCATCTGTATGGTGTCGGAGCGGAAAGCCTTCTCCTCGTCGGTATCCTTGGGCAATTTGTATGCCTGAAACACCTGGTCGTAAGCCTCAGAGTCGAGGTTGACGGCTTTGAGCAGCAGAGGCGATGCGGGAGCAAGCTTTTCGGCCAGTTGCTCCATCTTCTCCTGCACGTCGGCATATTTCTTTTTGCCGATGGTGAGTCGTGCCACCATCTCGGCTAGCGCGGCCGACATTGAGCCGCAGAGGGCGGAGATGCTGCCGCCGCCAGGCACGGGTTCGCCCGAGGCCGTTGCGGCCACGAATTTGTCTATTGTCAAGTTGGTCAGTTCCATGGTTAGTAGGTTTTGAATGTTAGAAATTTGATGACGCTACCTTGCCGCGCTTGATAGTGATGGCCACTGAGTTCATGCCGGTATAATACGGCAGCATCGAGATATTGTCGGAGTCGAGTATCACTACGTCACCGAGTTTGCCGGCCTCAAGCGTGCCGATGCTGTCTGCACGGCCAAGCGCGGCGGCGGCGTTGAGCGTAAGGGCGGTGATGGCCTCTTCGACGCTCATATTCATATATATGCACGCCAAAGCGAACGTCAGCGGTATCGACCCACTGCAGCAACTGCCGGGGTTGAGGTCGGTGGCAAGGGCCACGGCGCATCCCTCGTCAATCATGCGGCGTCCTGGAGCAAACGGCTCCCGCAACGTAAATGCCGTGAGAGGCAGCAATGTGGCTACTGTGTTGCTGGCAGCCAAGTCCTTGATGCCCTGATCGGAAATATGCAGCAGGTGGTCGGCCGAGAGAGCGCCAAGTTCGGCGGCCAGTTCGGCGCCGCCTGTGGTTACAATCTCGTCGGCATGGATTTTTACGCCAAATCCCGCTTCGGCAGCGGCCTTGAGCATGCGACGCGACTGCTCGATGGTAAATACTCCCTTCTCGCAAAAGATGTCGCAATTGTCGGCCAGGCCTTTGACCTTCGGCAGCATCTCGTTAATCATAAAGTCGATATACGCCTCGTGGTCAGCATATTCGGGCGGCAGTGCATGGCCACCAAGGTATGTGGTGGCGATGTCCACCTTGCGGTCGGGGTCGGCGTTAATGGCTGCCATTACGCGCAACTGCTTGAGTTCGGCTTCGCAGTCGAGGCCGTAGCCACTCTTGCCCTCAACAGTAGTAACACCCATCTCGCTCATACGATCGATATACCACTTTGCCTTGTCAATCAACTCTTGCTCTGACGCTTGTCGCGTAGCCTTCATAGTGTTGACGATGCCGCCTCCGCGCTCCATGATCGACATATAACTGTCGCCGCGCATGCGCCACATAAACTCGTCGGGCCTGTAACCTCCGAACACGAGATGGGTATGCGAGTCGATAAAGCCAGGGAGGACTGCCCTACCTTTGGCGTCAATCACCTCGCAGTCAGAACAATTACCATCGCGAGCCGGACCAACATACTCGATGATGCCATCGACTATGCACACCTCTCCGTCTGGTATATGCAACAGTTCGCCCATCTTCGCCCCCTTGGCGGCCTTGTGGCCGACGGGAGTGTAGATGTTGGCATTAATAATCTTCAAGCTGGCCATAGACTCACTCCATTATACGGCTTTCGAGCACCTGGTCCATCGAAAAGCCTTCGAGACCAAGGTAATAGCTTGCCGTATCAACAAGAGCCTCCATAGGCACCAGACCGATGATTTCGCTGCCGACCACGCTCACGCCATATCGACGAGCCTCGAAACGCACCATCTCCATAGCCT
>CAMWUM010000174.1 GCA_947177435.1 uncultured Muribaculaceae bacterium | reverse complement strand
GATTTAATCAGCCGTGACTTTATTATTGAGCCCGGCAGCAGCATCACATTCACCGGCAGTCCGTACAATGCCAACCTCGACATAAAGGCATATTATCAAATTAACAACGTCAACCTTGCTGACCTCGACGAATCGTTTATGGAGGCGCGGGACCTCGTTAACACGAGGGTCAACCTGCAGACACAGCTGTTCATGCGCGGAGACATGCGCCAGCCTGACCTGCAGTTTAAGCTTCGCTTCCCGTCGCTTAATGACGACGTTGACAGTAAGGTGGCCTCGATCATCTCCACTGAGGACCAGATGTCGATGCAGGTGCTCTATTTGCTGGCATTCAATCGATTCTACACGCCTGAGTATATGCCCAGCAACTCAGGAGTCGACTGGTTCTCGTTGGCATCGTCCACCCTCAGCAACCGTCTCTCAAACATGCTCGGCAAGCTCAGCGACAATTGGAATATCTCGCCAACCTTAAAGAGTGACCGAGGCGATTTCTCTGATGTGGAGTTTGACCTCGATTTGCAGTCTAAACTGCTTAACAATAGGCTTATACTTAACGGCAACTTTGGGTATCGCGACAAATCGCTCAATACCACTCAGTTTATCGGCGACTTCTTCGCCGAATACAAACTTAATCGCCGAGGTACGTTCAAGGTCAAGGGTTACAGCCGCTTCAATGACCAAAACTATTTCCTGCGCACGGCCAAGACTACTCAGGGAGTTGGCTTTGAACTGACGCATGACTTTGACTCTTTCCTCAACTTCTTTGGCCCGCGCAATAAAGAGATGCTCGTCAATACTCAGTCCATTGACTCGATTGGAGTGGATGCAACCATTGACAGTATCCCTCTAGACACAATTACGATTGACTCAATACTATTATTACCGGATTGATGGATAATTACTTTTTAGACAGGCGCACCGTGCGCCAATATACCGACCGGCAGGTGAGCGATGAACTGCTGTGTGAAATCGTACTCGAGGCTTCACACGCTCCCACGACCGGCAATATGCAGTTGTACAGCGTAATCGCCACTCGCGACGCCGATATCAAGCGCCGCTTGGCTCCTGCCCATTTCGGACAGCCGCAGGTGGAGAATTGCAGCGTGCTGCTCACTGTCTGCGCCGACTTTAACCGCTTTGTGCTTTGGTGCGAGCAGCGCGGCGCTGAACCTGGTTACGACAACTTACAGTCACTTGTAACGGCTGCTCTTGATGCCGCGATATTCGCCCAGCAACTGTGTACCGTCGCCGAGATGCGCGGGCTCGGCACTTGCTACCTTGGCACCACCACCTACAACGCCCCACAGATAGCCGAAGTACTTGGCTTGCCTGAGCGTGTGCTCCCTGTGGCCACCATTTCGCTTGGCTATCCCGCCAATCCAGGGGTAGAGGTCGGCCGCCTGCCCGTTGATGCCATCCTGCACAGTGAGACATATCATAATTATTCCCCCGCGGATATCGACCGGCTCTACTCCGAGAAAGAAGCGAGGGAGGACAGCAAGGCATTTGTTGAGGAAAACGGAAAGGAGACGCTCGCTCAGGTGTTCACCGACGTGCGTTATGCTAAGCCGGCGAACGAGGCCTTCTCCAAGGTGCTCCTCGACTATGTGTTAAAGGCCTATCCCTTTAAATAATGGCCATTCTCATTGCCCCGGATAAGTACAAGGGCACGCTCACCGCGCGTGAGGCCACCGACATAATCGCTGGTGAACTGTCACAATGGCCTTGTATCAAGGCGCCGATGGCAGATGGCGGTGAGGGTACTGCCTTGGCCCTGTGTTCAGGCCCGGGGTGGGAGGAGCGCGGACAGTATTTCATCAACCCTCTTAGGCGTGAGGCCGTCATTGACAGCAGCGCTGTGGTTGGCATTCGCCCCGGCGCTGACATACTCGCGCTCTCATCCGCTCCGCTTGGCGTCCTCGTTAAGCATCTAATTGAGGGGGAGAGTGTCGAAAAAGTTATAATCGGGGTAGGGGGTACGGGCATGTGCGATGGCGGCGTCGGTTTCCTTCGTGCGCTTGGCGACTACAAGCGGTATGCCGATCGCCTGCTTGGTCTATGCGATGTGGCCGTGCCTTTATTGCCGCAAGAGCCAGACGGCCCGTCAGCGCTTATGTTCGCTCCGCAGAAAGGCGCCACTGAGGCAGACATTCCTGTGCTGCGTGAGAGATTGGAAATGGCTATGCGTGATTACGGCCACGGCCTGCGGCCATTTGACGGAGCGGGCGGCGGTTTGGGATTCGCAATCGGCAATGCCATCGGCGCTCCATGTGTGAGCGGTGCGCGGTATGTGCTCGACCATCTTGGCATCGACTGGCGAGAAGTGTCCTGCGTGGTCACTGGCGAGGGGCGTGTTGATGACCAGACCGCCCAGGGCAAAGTCGTGTCGGTTCTGTCACAAGCTGCCGCAGAACACGGTGTGCCATGCTTTGTACTCGCCGGGTGCATTTCAGGCTCTATCTCAAGTGATTCGATCATCGACGCATCGGCCTACATTGCTGATGCGCCATTGACACCGGCCATAGCCGCGGCACGCCTTTCGCACGCGGCCCGACAATTAATATTGAAAATTAAGACGTTATGAAAAAGGTTGCGATACTTATAGCTGCATTGATTGTAATAGCGGCAACCGCAAAAGCATTCGTCGTTGTTGACGGCGGAGATAAGAGCCCTGTGATCGGAGCCACCGTCATCGGCAAGTCAGGAATCATTTTAGGCCAGACCGACATTGATGGCCGCATCTCGATAGGCAATAAAGGAGATTTGCCCATTACTATCAGATGCATGGGCTATGAACAATTGGAGTATGCCGGACAAGGAGATACCATCGCGCTCGTGCCGGCTGAATACCAACTTGGCGAGGTTGTAGTATCGCCTGTCGAACGACCCATTACACGCGTGATATGTTTTGGCCGGGAGTATTGCACTGGTGTGACCGCCGGCGACACCATGCAAATCTACTGCGAGTATATGGCTGAGGCATTCTTGGTAGATGAAAAGGTAAAAGGTTACAAAAAATCTGACGCTGATCTAAAAGTGAGGAACACAAAAATGTACGCCCGCATAGCCAAGAAAGACGGCAAAGTTTCGTATTTTCGTCCACATGAGGGTGACGATGTGACTATGCTCACGTGGTTTCCCTACTTGGCCACATTCCCGCAAAAGACTGTTGAAATGCCGCAACCAATGATCGACGGAGCCGAAACGGATACGGTGATGGGCAAGTACGCTCCCAAGATAATGTGCCACAAGAAGAATAATACCTTTACTCGCAAGGTCAATTTTCTCAGCGACTACAAGTCAGGTGAATGGTCGCCATCCATCTTGAAATTGTTGGGCATGACAGTTGATTTCCAGAGTCTTACAATCAATGACTCATACGCTCTCAACGATCGTGGCAATTACGGCGTCTATGACTTTGTGAGCTCCATTTACAACATACACATGCTTGCTCGCGGCAAAATCGTAAAGCTCGCCATGGGCGCCAAGGATCCGATTGACATGGATTCTTTCTTCGAATTATTCCCAGTGGAAATCACCCATTGCACCGTAGAGGAGTACAAGGAATTGCGCTCTGACAAGGAGCCTATCCCATTCAAGTCACCCGCCGATCTGCCGCCTTTGGCTCCGGCTGTACAGTCGCTAATCGAGCGCATCGACCAGTGAAAATGGTATAAGAAATGGAGAAATTGATTTGTACCAAAAGAAATTTCTTGGTAAATTTGCACGAATAAAACTCTTACCTATGAGAAAATTCTTTTTAACAACGATTGTAATTTTAAGCACTATTATGGCTAATTCTCAAAATCCTACGAAACTTACCCCCACTGAGGTCGATCCCAAGCAGACTGCCGGCCGCCAGCAACTCGGCGCCTTTGCTCCCAAATTTGCCGCACTTAACGATGATGTGCTTTTCGGCCAGGTGTGGAGTCGCACCGACAAACTCTCAAAGCGCGACCGCAGCCTGGTGACTGTCACCGCCTTGGTGTCGAGTGGCATCATCGACTCGTCGTTGACGTTCCACCTGATGGAGGCTAAGAAAAACGGCATCACCAAGCAGGAAATTGCCGAGGTACTGACCCAGGTGGCATTTTACGCCGGCTGGCCTAAGGCATGGGGAGCTTTCCGCCAGGCGTTGGAGGTGTGGAAAGACGTGAATGACGCTGACGATGCACGCCAGCGCCACGAGCAGGAGCTTATGTTCCCCATTGGTGAGCCTAATACAGCTTATGCCCAATACTTCATCGGCAACAGTTATTTGGCTCCCGTATCTACGGAGCAAGTCAAGTTCGTCAATGTGACTTTCGAGCCTCGGTGCCGCAACAACTGGCATGTGCATCGCGCAACCAGCGGCGGCGGGCAGATGCTCGTAGGCGTTGGTGGACGCGGATGGTACCAGGAGGAAGGCAAGCCGGCCGTAGAAATCCTCCCCGGCACGGTTATCCACATACCGGCCAACGTGAAGCATTGGCATGGAGCAGCGGCTGACAGCTGGTTCTCGCATCTGGCCTTTGAGATTGACGGTGAGAACACCAGCAACGAGTGGCTCGAGCCGGTCACTGACGCAGAATACGACAAACTAAAATAAGAATACCTAATGAAATCTCTGAAATTCTGGCTGACCGCGATGGCAATAGCTGCTCCTGCGGTGATGGCTACCGCACAGTCGAAAGTTTACATGACCCGCGACATATCTCCCGAGGCACTCGTTAAGATTTACCAGGCTCTTGGTCGCCCTGCCGACGGCCACCGCGTGGCCGTGAAGATAAGCACGGGCGAGGCTGGAAATCCAAACTACCTAAAGCCAACGTTGATAGGCCCGCTGGTTGACACCGTGCGCGGCACCATCGTGGAGTGCAACACAGCCTATC
>CAMWUM010000173.1 GCA_947177435.1 uncultured Muribaculaceae bacterium | reverse complement strand
GCCCAAGGGCAATGGCACCATCGACGACCCCTACAACATCGCCAAGGCCATTGAGGTGGCCAAGGCCAACGGCCAGGAGAGCAGCGTGATGGTATACACTGAGGGCTACGTGGCATCGGGCTCGATCGACGTAAGCTACGGCAACGCCACCTGGGACCTCACGGACAACGCCGACGGCTCGGGCTCGAAGTTCATCGCATACCGCGTCAAGAGTTTCGACAACCAGAAGTTCACTGACGCCAATGCCGTCAAGGTGGGCGACAAGGTGGTAATCTACGCTCCGCTTATCAACTACATGGGCAACACTCCCGAGACCGGCAACGGCGGCTACCTCTACTCACTCAACGGCGTGGCCGGCGGCAGCAATCCCCCGCAAGGCGGCGACGAGCCCGCCCAACCCGGCACGGCCCTCTACACCGAGGCCTTCTCCAACACCCAGGGCGCTTTCATCATCGACAATGTCACCATCCCCTCCGACCTGACCTACGTATGGCAGGCTACCGAGACCTACGGCATGAAGGCTTCGGCCTACGCCAACGGCAAAAGTTACGCATCGGAGAGTTGGCTCATCTCGCCCGTATTCGACCTGGCCAAGGCCACGGGCGTGGCGCTGACGTTCGACACCGCCAACAACAAGTATGCCAAGACCGAGGACATCAAGACTCAGGCCACCCTCTGGGTGAGCGTCGACGGCGGCGCATGGCAGCAGCTCGCCATCCCCACCTACGGCAGCAACGCCGACTGGAACTTCGTCAACTGCGGCACAATCGACCTCTCGGCCTACGCCGGCAAGAAGATCTCGCTCGGCTTCTGCTACAAGAGCTCCGACTCGGCCTCCGGCACGTGGGAAATCAAGAACTTCAAGCTCACCGGCTCGGGGTCAGTCACCACCTCCGCAGCCGTGGTGCCCGGCAAATAATTCAGCTTCCGCAGGCGAAAGCTGAGGTTTAAAAGTTTAAAGTTTAAAAGTTTAGACATAGATGAAACTATATAAATCATATATCATCGGCGCCGCGGCCGCGCTGGCCCTCTGCGGCTGCGACCAAGACGACTTTGGCACGATCGACGTGCAGGCCCCCGTGGCCACTGAGCGCGCCAACATGACCATCCTCGAGCTCAAGACGCAGTACTGGAACGACGCCACCAACTACATCGACACCATCGGCATCGAAAACGGCGTCGACGACGGCAAGGATTACATCATCGCGGGCCGCGTAGTGTCGTCAGACGAGGCTGGCAACGTATTCAAGAGCCTTATCATCCAGGACGAAACAGCTGCCCTGGCCCTGTCGATCAACTCGTACAACCTCTACCTGAAATACCGCGTGGGCCAGGAGATCGTCATCAACCTCAAAGGCATGTACATCGGCAAGTACAACGGCCTGGTGCAGCTCGGCATGCCCGAGTGGTACGAGGCCGGCTCGGCCTGGGAGGCAACGTTCATGGCTCCAGAGTTCTTCCAGGAGCACATCGAACTCAACGGATTCCCCGACGCCGCCAAGATCGACACGCTCGAGGTCAACTCGTTCTCCGACCTGCCTTCCAACCCCGAAGGCCTGATCAAGTGGCAAAGCCAACTGGTCAAGTTCAACAACGTGCACTTCGAGAACGGCGGCAAGGAGCAATTCTCTGAGTACCACTCCAGCGGCGTCAACCAGGCGCTGATCGATGCCGAGGGCAACAGCCTCAACCTGCGCACCAGCGGCTACTCCAACTTCTGGAACAACGTGCTGCCCGAGGGCAACGGCGACGTGGTCTGCATCCTCAGCTATTACGGCACTCAGGGCTGGCAGCTGATGCTCAACGACCTGGAGGGATGCATGAACTTCGGCAACCCCACCCTCTCGCCCGGCGCAGAAAGCAATCCCTACACCGTGGACGAGGCTATCGCCCAGATCCAGGCCGGCAAGTCCCGCCAGGGCTGGGTCGAGGGCTACATCGTGGGCGCCGTGGCTCCCGAGGTCACTTCGGTCAAGGCCAACGGCGACGTGGAATGGAGCGCCGACGTGGTGATGAACAACACCCTGGTAATCGGTGCCACCGCTGACACCAAGGATATCCAGAACTCACTGGTAATCAGCCTACCCCAGGGCTCGATGCTGCGCCAGTACGGCAACCTGGCCGACAACCCCGCCAACTACAAGCAAAAGATCAAGGTGCGCGGCAGCTTCGGCACATATATGGACACCTACGGCATCCTCGACAACAAGGGCACCGCTTCTGAGTTCGTCATCGACGGCGTTACCATCGAGACCGGCGACGGCGACGGCACCGAGGCCAAACCCTACACCGTGGAGCAGGTGATCAAGAAGAACCCCACAGGCAACGCAGACAACCCCGACGAAAAGGACGTATGGGTCAAGGGCTACATCGTGGGCTGGGCCGACATGAGCTCGGTATTCTACATCAACGCCGAGACCGCCCAGTTCAACGCCAATGCTACCCTCCAGACCAACATCCTGCTGGCCATAACCCCCGACGTCACAAACTACGCCGAGTGCATCGGCATCCAGCTGCCCAGCGGCGCCGTGCGCACTGCCCTCAACTTGCAGAGCAACCCCGGCAATCTCGGCAAGGAGGTGGAAATCAAGGGCAACATCGCCAAGTACTCAGGCGTTCCCGGCCTGCGCTCGGCCAGCCAGTACAAGTTCCTCGACGGCAGCACGCCCGACGTGCCCGTTACTCCCGGCGAGGGTAAGGGCAGCGGCACCGCCACCGACCCGTACAATGTCATCAAGGCTATCGAGGTGGCCAAGGCCAACGGCCAGGAGAGCAGCGTGATGGTATACACCGAGGGCTACGTGGCTTCCGGCTCGATCGACGTAAACTACGGCAACGCCACCTGGGAACTCAGCGACAACGCCGACGGCTCGGGCACGACCATCAAGGCCTTCCGCGTAAAGTATTTCAACAATGAGAAGTTCACTGACGCCAATGCCGTCAAGGTGGGCGACAAGGTGGTGATCTACGCTCCGCTGGTCAACTACATGGGCAACACCCCCGAGACCGGCAACGGCGGATACCTCTACTCGCTCAACGGCAAGACCGAGGGCGGCCAGGGCGGCGGCGATGACCCCGTAACCCCCGTCACCGGCAACTCGGCAGACTTTAATACCCTCAACGGCGGCGTGTCCAATACCATGGCCTACGGCACCTACAAGACCGCTCAGGGCTGGACGGCCGACTGGAGCCTCGTGCTCGCCGGCGGCACCGACGCCACCAACTTCGTCAGCGCCGACAGCAAATTCCTCTTCCCCTGCCTCAACGGCACCCCCGCCCGCCCGGGCAAGCTCACCTCGCCCGTGCTCGCCGGCGGTCTGAAGAAATTGACGTTCAAGTACGGCTTCCCTTACAACGAAACCCACGTCAAGTTCACCGTCAACATCCTCCAGGGCGGCCAGGTAGTGGCATCCGACACCGTCGACGTCACCTCGCCCACCAAGGCCACGCCCTTTGAGTACGCCCACGATTTCGCCATCACCGGCGACTTCACCATCGAAATAGTCAACGACCTGGCCACGCAGTCGACCTCCAACAACAAAGACCGCCTGGCCATCTGGGACCTCAGCTGGGAAAACTGATGTGAAGATCCTGCTGTTAGGCGACGCAAGCAATTGCCACTTCGCCCTGTCGCAAGGGCTGGCGAGGCTCGGCCACGATGTGGCCGTGGCCTCGCACGGCTCGAAGTGGATGGGCACCGGCCGCGACATAGACATATCGCGCAGCCCCGGCAAGCTCGGCGGCCTATGGCTCTGGATCAAGCTCAACACCCTGCTGGCCCGCGACCTGCGGGGCTACGACGTGGTGCAGCTGTGCGGCCCGATGTTCGTGCAGCAAAAGCCTGAACGCGTGCGCGCCCTCTTCGACCAGGTGCGCCGCCACAACGGCTCGGTATTCGTCACCGCCCTGGGCACTGACTCGCCTTACGTCGACATGTGCCTCGACCCCGCCTCGCCGCTGCGCTACAACGAGTGGCGCGCCTACGGCCAGCCCACGCCTTACGCCAAGGCCCATCCCGACATACTTGCCGCCTGGCGCGGCGAGCCACTAACCGGCCACTGCCGCTACGTCTACGACCATGCAGACGGCGCAGTGGCCGTGCTTTATGAATATTACCTGTCGCTGCAGCGCATCCTCCCGCCCGAAAAAGCCGCCTACGCCGGCATCCCAATTGATATCAATTTGTCAAAATATCAAAATGACAAGATATCAAATTGCCAAAATGCCGGCGGCAGTGCGCTGCGAGTGATGCTGGCCTGCCACCAGGGCCGCGAGGCCGAGAAAGGCGCCGACGTGATGCTGCCGCTGCTCGAAGGCTTCGCCCGCGAGAATGGCAGCAAGGTGCAGTTCGACTTCGTACAAAACCGCCCCTTCGCCGAGTTCAGCCGCCTGCTGAGTGAGGCCGACGTGGTGGTTGACCAACTATACTCCTACACCCCGGCCACCACAGCGCTGATGGCCATGGCCGACGGCAAGGTGGTCATATCAGGCGGCGAACCGGAGTATTACGACTTCATCGGCGAGCGCCACCTGCGCCCCATCATCAACATTGATCCGGGCCGGCCCGAACAGGCCATCGCCGCCCTGCAAACCCTCGTAGATGACCGCCAGCGGCTCGCCGAGATGGGCCGAGACAGCCGCGAGTTCGCCATCAAGCACAACAGCGCCGAGGCCGTGGCGCGCCGCTTCGTCGACTTTTGGGAAAGGAGGCTCGGATGAGGCTGCAAGTACTGATTTCCACCCACTGCTCGCTCGACAAGGCCGCCGCCATGACCCTCCCCGAAGTCGAGGGAGTGGGCTACCTCATTTCGTGCCAAAGCGAACCGCTGCCCAAGCCCCCCCCCCGGCCGCGGCCCGCCAAAGCCGTGCGGTTAACC
>CAMWUM010000172.1 GCA_947177435.1 uncultured Muribaculaceae bacterium | reverse complement strand
ACAACCACCACAGAAGAAACTACAACTACTACAGAAGAAACTACAACCACAACAACAACAACTACAAACACAACTACAGCAACAACAACTAAAAAAACACATAAAAACAAAACACCGGGGGGGCCCGTGGGGGGGCGCCCCCCCCCCGCCGAATCTGTGTCAGTCAATCATCTTGGCTTCCCAGCCGAGGGCGCTGGCGCCGAGCACGGCGGCGTCGGCCTCCTTGAGCTCGCTCATCAGCACCTGCACCTTGCCCTTGAAGGTGGTCATAAGGTTCTTCTCGAGCGCTTCCTTAAGAGGTTTGAGCAGCAGGTCGCCGCTCTTGGCCAGGCCGCCGAAGAGGACGAACGCCTGAGGCGACGAGAACACTACCATGTCGGCCATGGCCTCGCCCAGAAGAGTACCTGTGTACTCAAACACTTCCTTGGCCAGTTCGTCGCCCTTGACGGCTGCGTCGTATACGTCCTTCGACGTGATCTGGTCGATGGGCATGTCGCGCAGCACAGAGGGATCGGTGCGGATTTCAAGGAACTCGCGTGCCGTGCGGGCCACGCCAGTAGCCGAGCAGTAAGCCTCGAGGCAGCCCGTGCGGCCGCAACCGCAAAGGCGGCCGTTGTTGCGCTTGACCACCATGTGGCCCAGCTCGCCGGCGAAGCCGTCGTGGCCGTACACCACCTGGCCGTTGATTACGATGCCCGAGCCCACGCCCGTGCCAAGGGTGATCATGATGAAGTCCTTCAGGCCGCGGGCCACGCCGTAGGTCATCTCGCCGATGGCGGCGGCGTTGGCGTCGTTGGTGATTGCCACGGGCAGGCCGAACTTGTCCTGCATCATCTTGGCAAAGGGAATGATGCCCTGCCAGGCCAAGTTGGCAGCATTCTCGATGGTGCCGGTGTAATAGTTGGCGTTGGGGGCGCCCACGCCGATGCCGTTGATTTTGCCAACGGCGTCGTTCGACTCGATAAGGTGGCTCACCTTCTCGTAGAGTTCGTCGATAAAGTCCTCAACTTTGGCGTGCTTAGCTGTCTTGATTGATCCGCTCGCGATGACTGTGCCGCGGGCGTCTACCAGGCCGAATACGGTGTTGGTGCCTCCGATGTCGATGCCTATAACATAAGGTTTCATGCGGTATATGGTATTTGTTAACGTGATATTAGACTTAATTGTCCTACAAAATTAACGCTTTTGTCTGACACTTGCTCAAATATTCTGCGCTAAAATTAACAAAAAATTACACGTGTACCAAGTTTTATGGCTATATTTGCGCTTAGAAGCGCTTGCGAATGGATACAATTGCGAAAATATGGCGGTTTTATGCCGATGGGTTCAAGTCCATGACCATCGGCAAGAAGCTTTGGGCCCTTATCATCATCAAGCTCGCCCTGATTTTCCTGCTGTTGCGGCTGTTCTTCTTCCCCAACGTGCTGCAAGAGCGGTACGACACCGACGAGGAACGGGCCGAAGCCGTGCGCAACGCTCTGACCAAATGACAATTAATAACCCCTTAACCCTAATCAAACCATCATGAACGACTTATTGGGCGTAGTAGACTGGTCGAGGGCGCAGTTCGCTCTCACGGCCATGTACCACTGGCTCTTCGTGCCGCTCACCATCGGCCTGTCGCTGATCGTAGCCATAATGGAGACGATCTACGTGCGCACCGGCCAGGAGCGCTGGAAGGGCATCACAAAGTATTGGATGACGCTGTTCGGCATCAATTTCGCCTGCGGCGTGGCCACGGGCATCATCCTCGAATTCGAGTTCGGAACGAACTGGTCTAACTACAGCTGGTTCGTCGGCGATATCTTCGGCGCGCCGCTGGCCATCGAAGGCATCCTGGCATTCTTCATGGAGGCCACGTTTATCGCCGTCATGTTCTTCGGCTGGAAAAAGGTGAGCAAGCGCTTCCACCTGGCCTCCACCTGGCTCACGGCTCTGGGCGTAAGCCTGTCGGCCCTTTGGATTCTCGTAGCCAACGCGTGGATGCAGCGCCCCGTGGGCATGGAGTTCGACCCCGACCAGATGCGCAACGTCATGACCGACTTCTGGGCCGTGGCGCTCAGCCCCATGGCCATCAACAAATTCTTCCACGCTGTCACCAGCGGCTGGGTGCTCGCCGCGGCGTTCGTGGTGGGCGTGAGCGCCTGGATGCTCCTTAAGAAGAGCAACGTGCAGGCCGCCAAGGACTCAATTAAGGTAGCCACCTGGGTAGGCCTGGCCGGCATCGTGCTGGTGATGTGGACCGGCGACGGCAGCGCCGTCGAGGTGTCACGCAGCCAGCCCATGAAGCTTGCCGCTATGGAGGGCCTCTACGACGGCAAGGAGGGCCAGGAACTCGTAGGTTTCGGCATCCTCAACAATGACAAGAAGCCGGGCGACGACCTCGACCCCATGCATTTCTCGATTGACCTGCCTTACGGACTTTCGATACTGGCCAACCACGACGCCGAGTCGTACGTCCCTGGCATCAACGACCTCATCGCCGGCCGCGAGACCAACCCCGAAACCGGCAAGATGATGCAGACACCCTCATACGAGGAGCGCATCCTCATCGGCCAGGAAGCCCAGCAGGCGCTGCGCGACTACGGCGTGGCCAAGCAGCAGGGCGACACCGCCGCAATGGCCTCCGCTGCCAAGACAGTGAAAGACAACTTCGAATACTTCGGCTACGGATACCTCGACTCGCCCGAACAGGCAGTGCCCAACGTGCCGCTTACGTTCTACGCCTTCCGCATTATGGTTATGGCAGGCGGACTGCTCCTGCTCCTCTTCCTCGTGCTCATCGCGGCCAACCTGAAAACGAAGAAACTGCTCGACAACAAGCTTATGCTCTGGGCCTGCATCCTGTCGATTCCCCTGGTGTGGGTGTGCTCGCAGTCGGGATGGATTGTGGCTGAGGCCGGACGCCAGCCTTGGGTAATCCAGAACCTCATGCCCTGCAACGCCGCCATCTCAGACATCTCCGCCGGATCGGTGCAGGCCACTTTCTGGGTGTTCGCCGCTATATTCACCGGACTGCTGATAGCCGAGATCAGCATCATGCTCCGCTTCATCTCCGCCTCGGCAAAACGCAATATCGAACAATCTAACAAGTGACGACTATGGCACTCGCTTCTCTACAAGCCTATTGGTGGCTTATAATATCGGTGTTGGGCGCGGCCCTCGTGTTCCTGCTCTTCGTGCAGGGCGGACAGTCGCTCCTGTGCTCAACCCATCACGACTACCGCACGCTGATGATCAATTCGCTCGGCCGCAAGTGGGAATTCACGTTCACCACCCTCGTGGTGTTTGGCGGAGCGTTCTTCGCTTCTTTCCCCCTATTCTACTCCACCAGCTTCGGCGGCGCCTACTGGCTGTGGATGCTTATCCTGGTCAGCTTCGTGGTGCAGGCGTTCAGCTACGAATTCCGCCGCAAGCGCGGCAATATCTACGGCACCAAGTTCTATGACGGACTGCTGCTCTTCAACGGCCTGTTCGGCTGCGTGATGCTCGGAGTGGCCGTAGGCACGCTCTTCTTCGGCGCCGAATTCACCGTGCAAAAGGGCAATATACTCGACCATGCTGCCCCCGTCATCTCGCAGTGGGCGCCCACCCACGGCCTCGAGGCCATGATCGTGCCCGGCGGCCTGCTGCTCGGATTTGCCGTGTTCTTCCTCGCGCGCACGCTCGCATGCATGTACTTTATAAATAATATTGACGGCGGCAACGGCTTCACCCAGCTCATGCGCGTCAAAACGCTCACCAACGGACTGGTGTTCGCCCTGCTGTTCGTGGCCTTCGTGGTGGTGCTCCTGCTCCAGCCCGGCCTCAGGTGGGTTGACGGCGCCTTCGTCGAGGTCAAGAACATATATCTGCAAAACTTGCTGCAGATGTGGTGGTGCCTCGCCGTGCTGCTGGTCGGCGTAGTTATGGTGCTCTACTCGATTTTCCGCACCGCGCTGAAAGGCAACTACTTCAAGGGCATCTGGTGCGCCGGCTTCGGCACCGTTCTCGTCGTGCTGGTCCTCTTCTGGATCGCAGGCTATAACGACACGGCCTACCTTGCCTCCACCGTCGACCCCGCCAGCTCGCTCACCATCGCCAACAGCTCGTCGTCGCACTTCACTCTCACCGTCATGAGTTGGGTGTCAATCCTCGTGCCTTTCGTGCTGGCCTACATCTGGTACGTATGGCGCAAGATGAACAACACTCCCCTCACAGAGAAAGAACTCGAACAGGACTCTCACGTCTATTGAAATGGACGCATACTTCACTTTGGCGGCTCCGGCCGAGGGCAAGCACACCGAGAAGATGAGCCGATTTCTGGCCTTCGCAATCCCTGTGGACTCGGTCGAGCAAGCCAAAGCGGAAATAGCCCGCAAGCAAAACGAATATCATGACGCCCGGCACGTGTGCTGGGCGTACATGGTCGGGCCCAAGCGCTCCGACTACCTGTCATCTGACAACGGCGAGCCCTCTGGCACCGCCGGCAAGCCCATCCTCGGGCAAATCAACTCATTCAATCTCACCGACATAGTGATTATCGTGGTGAGGTATTTCGGCGGCATCAAACTTGGCACCTCGGGCCTGATCGCAGCCTACCGCCAAGCCGCCCGCCTGGCCATCGAGGCCGGCCAAATCGAGGAGCGCCACGAGCGCGCCCAACTCAGATTTACATTCCCGTACATGTCGATGAACGACGTGATGCGCATAGCCAAGCTGCCGCAATGCCGCATCACCGACCAGCAGTTTGACAACACCTGCTCCATGACCATAGAATGCAACGCCGACGACGCCGAAATGCTCCGCGGACGCCTTGATGCCGTCGACGGCCTCACTTTCGTACAATAAATGCGGCGTTTCATTCATTTTTCGCAAAAAAAGGTTGTACGGCACTAAAATAAATCCTAATTTTGCGCCAA
>CAMWUM010000171.1 GCA_947177435.1 uncultured Muribaculaceae bacterium | reverse complement strand
CTTGCGAGCAGGCCCTGTGCGTTGAGCTAGTTGGCGAGCTCGCCGTGAGTCAGACCGTAGAGGTAGGGGATGGGGAACTGGCTTACAAATGAGTAGCAGCTGTCCTCCACAATGCAGCCTTCCACCTTATTGCCGCTTACGGGGTTGGGGCGGTCGAGTACCATAAATTCCTTGCCAAGCTCGGCGCAGGCGTCCATCGCCAAGCCCATCGACGAGATGAACGTGAACGAGCGACAGCCGTTGTCCTGAATGTCATATACGAGCACATCCACGTCCTTCAGCATCTCGGCCGACGGCTTGCGGTTTTTGCCGTAGATTGAGTAGACAGTGACGCCAGTGGCCGGGTCGACGAAATTGTCAACGTGGTCGCCGGCATGCACGTCGCCCCTGACACCGTGCTCGGGAGCGTAGAGGCCCACGAGTTCCACGCCAGGGGCTTCGTGGAGTATGTCGACGGTTGATTTCAGGTTGTTGTCAACGCCGCTGGGGTTGGTGATGAGGCCCACGCGCTTGCCTTGCAATTGGGCAAAGCCGCCGTCGCGGAGCACTTCGATGCCGGGTTTTACTTGTGCAGAGGCTGTGAGGGCCAGGGCTGCAGTGAATATTGCGATGATTTGTTTTTTCATGCTTTTAATTTATTTAAGTCCGTATTCGGGATCGATTTTTTTGTCAACAAAGAATGTTACAACGAGGGTGGCTGCGCAGCAGGCAATCACCATCCAGAAGAAGTTGGCATAACCCAGGGCCTCTTGCAGATAACCTGCCACCATGCCTGGCAGCATCATGCTCATGGCCATAAAGGCGGTGCAGATGGCGTAATGCGAGGTGGTGAACTTACCCTCGGAGAAATACATCATATACAGCATGTAGGCCGTGAATCCGAAGCCATATCCGAACTGCTCGATGGCGACTGCCGTGGATATATACCACAGGTTAGTGGGTTGTACCTCAGACAGATAACAGAATGTCAAGCAAGGCAGCGTCATACAGGCCGCCATAATCCACAATGATTTTTTCAGTCCGACCTTCGACGCGAACACACCGCCGATGATGCCACCGATAGTGAGAAAAAACACGCCAATGGTGCCGTATACGATACCGACATTCTCAGTGGAAAGGCCAAGACCACCCTGATCGGGCGCGGCCACCAAGAATGGCGTGCACATCTTTATAAGGAAAGCCTCGGGCAGGCGGAACAGCAGCATGAAGGCGATGGCGAGCCACAGGCCTTTCTTGGAGAAGAACGTGGAGAACGAGTTGCCGAACCCTTTGAAGATTGATGCGGCTGAAGCCTTCTCACCCTCGGCGATGTTGGACTTGTCGCTGCCGGGCTTAGGCAGGATGAACGTATGGTAAAGCGTAACCAGCGTGAAGATTACAGCTGTTACAGCCATTGTCAGCACCCATGACATGGGTATGTTGCCGGCCTCGATGCCGAAACGTGGCAAGCCGTTGGATTCGATATATCCGGCTATATACACCAGCACGCCCTGGCCAAAGATGGACGACAGGCGATAGAATGTGGAGCGGATGCCCACGAATGCGGCCTGGTCCTTGGTAGATAGCGCCAGCATATAGAATCCGTCAGCGGCAATGTCGTGAGTGGCCGATGCGAAAGCCGTGATAATGAACAGAATGAGTGTGATGGTGAATACGCTGATGTGTGTTTCGCCTGCGGCTATGGTTTCGGCCGACGGATGAGGAATGGTTAGTGTTAACAGAATGAACGCCACTGCCATCATGGCTTGCATGGCCAGAATCCACCAACGCTTGGTCTTGATGATATCGACAAACGGGCTCCAGAACGGCTTAATCATCCACGGCAGATAGAGTAGTGACGTAAACATCGCCATCTGTCCGTTGGGAACGCCCATCTTGGTGAGCATGAGCACCGAGATGTTGTTTACTATAAAGTAAGGGATGCCCTCGGCGAAGTAGAGCGTTGGGATCCAAGCCCAGGGATTGCGTTTTTTTAATTTTTCCATAGTCCTCAACTATTAGCTTTTCATGTAATATTATGCAAACTTACGAATAATATTTGGGAAATCCTAAAAATTCGCAAAAAAATGTTGCATACGCCCCTTGATTTTTGCTAACCCCCAATATGTCCTAATATAATAATGTAAGATCTATGCATTGTTCTTGGGAATTTTGAGGACGGCGCGGATGACGGGGGGTGCGGTGAAAAGGGCGATTAGGGCTCCGGCGGTGTCGGCGGCGAAGTCGAGGATGTCGGCGGAGCGGCCGTTCTCCATGGCTTTTTGCAGGATTTCATCCCCACAACTGAAAACAACGACGCAGGCGAAGAGCGTCCACAAAAACCGGGGCGTAAGCACGTTGTGCGAGCGGTGCGAGCGTTGCCAGTCGAAAGCGATGGCGCTCAGCAGTCCGCCCATCATGATGGCATGGATGAGTTTGTCCATGTGGGGCACAAGGCTCATGTCGGGCGTCACGGGGTTGCTGTGCAGAGTGGCGTATGCAATGACGGCCACCACGAGCAACGTGGGCCAAAAGTCGATGAAGAAGCGCTTAATCTTGTGTGCCATATTGCTTTAAGTATTCTTCGCAGGTGAGGGCGAGTTCGTCGTACCAGGCTTGGCCGAAGCGGCGGATGAGGGGCTCCTTGAGGAATTGATAGACGCGCAGGCCTTTGGCGCGCCCCAGCACCTCGGCGCACTTGCAGATCTTCCATTGATGGTAATTTACGGCCGTCCATGTAGGGTATTGCTTGACTCTCAATGGATAGAGATGGCACGAGATAGGCTTCTCGCAGGTGGTGCGCCCTTCGCGGCGCGCCTTCTCGATGGCGCAGAGGCAGAGGCCGCCCGCGCCGTAGCAGGTGAATACGCAGTTCTTGCCGTCGACAATCTGGGTGACGAGGTCGCCCTCGATATCGCGATAGGATATGCCGCTCTCCTCTATGGCGCGCTGGGCCGAGGGGAGCAGGTCGTCCCAAAAGTCAGGCAGGGATTTGCGGATTTGTTCCTCCTCCTCGAGTGTGATTGGCGCGCCGGCATCGCCGTCGATGCAGCATTCGCCGAGGCATTTGTCAAGATCGCAGCAGAAGAACCTCTCGACTATATCGAGTGTGACGAGTGTGTCTTGTATTTGCAGCATAGTGGGTTACATGTCAGTGTAAATAGTGTTAACGCCTATCAGGCGGTCGTAGCGTTCGCCGGGCAGGCGGGTGTAGGCGCGGATGGTGTACTCGTTGCCTGTCTGGTGCTTATCGCCCTCAATCTGAGTAGCCGAACCGACGGAGGAGCCGTTGGGTACGACGAGGTACTGGTAATTGTAGGCGCCTTGCTTGAGCAGCATAGAGCGCTCGTAAAGACCGGTGGCTCGATTGTATGTCATAAGCGATTCGGGGTCGAAGCGCCGCTGGGTGAAGTCTCCGTCGATGAATATCATCGCATCAGGCATCTCAGGAGCGTCGAGTGTGAAATGCACCACGGTGTAGTCGGCTTCGATGTCGCTCTGAGTGGAATTGTACTCGCGCACCTTGAACCGCCCGTGTTGGGTTTGGTCGTAATAGTACGGCTGCGATGCGCGTTCTCCATCAGTGTAAAGCACAGAGTGGTAGTAGGGATGGTGGTACTCAACCAGTTCAACGCCCATGGTGGGGTTGGTGATAGAGACGGTCTCGATGCGGCGGTATTCGTTGCCGGCCTTGAAGATGAGAGGCTGCATGTGCTCGTAGACTGAGACGCTGCGGTTGGTCATGCGCAACGGCTGGCGGAGTGTGACTTCATTATCCCACCTGCCGTTTTGCTGTACCTTGACAATCAGGTCGTTGAACGGGTCTTGTATTCCTGTTTTCTCAGTATCGACCACGATTGACAGTTGCTGGTGCTCGCGGTTGAAGTCGATGTCGGTGCGCGTGGTGGCCGATGCCGAAATCGGCGCCGTCTCCTCCGACACCATAAACCGGCATTGCAGCCACACGTCGTCGGGATCGTTCTCGGGGAAGATCTTCAATAGGTAATTGCCTGATATTTTGGGAGCGACCTGGGCGTTGGGGATGGTGAGCTGGTAATGCACATAGTGCACGGTGGTCATCTGCGAAAAGTCGTATTCGTCAATGTCGCCGAGGTTGAAGCCGTCGAGAAACTCCACGTCGGCCAGTCCGGAGGGCTGCCAGTCGGCGTTGCAGTGCACCAGTTCGTAACGCAGGTACTGGCGGTCGTCGCTCAGATGGTCGAATGAGAACGTGAGTTGGTCGGGCGTGCCGAGCACGATGACCGGCGGGGCGTACTCGTATCCGTCGACCTGCACTTGCAGCGACTTGATGCGCTCGTTGAATATGCCCGTCATGGTGTCATCGGCCCATGCGGCGAAGGCGCATATAAGCGCCGCAATTGCGAAGCAGGCTCTACGCATGGTCACCATTCGATAGGAGTTTGGCCGTGCTGCTGCAGGTATGCATTGGCGCGGGAGAAATGCTTGCAGCCGAAAAAGCCACGATAGGCCGAGAGTGGGGAGGGGTGGGGAGCGGTAAGCACCAAGTGGCGGTCGCGGTCGATGAAGGCGCCCTTGCGCATGGCATAGCTGCCCCAGAGCATGAACACCAAGCCCTCGCGGTCGCGGGCCAGTCGGAGCACAGCCTCGTCGGTGAGTTCTTCCCATCCTTTTCCCTGGTGCGAGCCGGGGCGGTGTGCCTCAACCGTGAGCGTGGCGTTGAGCAGCAGCACGCCCTGGTCAGCCCAGCGCTGCAGGTTGCCGCTGGGGGGCATATCCTGGCCGAGATCGTCCTTGATTTCGCGGAATATGTTGATGAGCGACGGCGGCATTGGCATGCCGGCGGCCACGGAAAAGCATAGTCCGTTGGCCTGGCCGACGTCGTGGTAGGGGTCTTGGCCCAGAATCACCACTTTAACCTTGTCAAACGGGCAGGCGTCGAAGGCCGCGAAGATGCGGGAG
>CAMWUM010000170.1 GCA_947177435.1 uncultured Muribaculaceae bacterium | reverse complement strand
GGCCAGGAAGGCGGTCCAGCGGCGGGGATTGCTCGGGAGGGTGCCTGCACTGAGGCTGATGGCATAGAATAGGGCTGCGGATATGGCTGTGGCCACCAGCATCTTGCGGGTGCGGGTAAGGCCGATGTAGAAGCCGTCGAAGATGAACGCGGCCACCGTAATCGGGGGGATGGCCACCAGGAACGGGTAATACTCGCCAACGGCGGCAAGCACCTCCGGCTCGTCGGTGATAAGGCCGGCGATGCGCATGCCAGCCACCAGGTAGGCGGTGAAGAACACGGCGGCGCATCCGGCTGACCACCACAGCAGGGCACGCACGCTGCGCATCAGCATCTTATGCCCGTCGGCAGAGCCTCGCTGCATCTCGCCGGCGAAGCGTCCGCACAGGGCCTCGCCCGTGAAGGCGAAGCCGTCCATAAAGTAGGCGAAGAGGGTGAAAAACTGCATCATCACCGAGTTGGCGGCCAGCGTCAGCGGGCCCAGCCGAGCGCCAAAGGCCGTAACGGACAGCGACACGGCCATAATACAGACCGAGCGGAAAAAGATGTCGGTGTTGACCTTGAAAAAGCGGCCCATGCCGTGCAGGGCCGGCTCGGCATCTCCCTTGCTTTTAAGGCTCAGGCTCAGTCGGCAACCCTTGCGGCGCGAGAACCGCGCGGCCAAGACCAGGGCCAGAGCCAGAGCGAACCAGTTGGAGGCAAGCGTGCCGATGGCTATGCCCCTGAAACCCAAATCAAAACCAAACACGAGCGTAAGGCTCAGGGCGATGTTGATGATGTTGGGCGCGATGGATATGGCCATCGGCAGCGACGTGTTCTGCATGCCCAGAAGCCAGCCCAGCACCGACATGGTGCACAGGATGGCCGGAGCCGAAAAGATAACAGTGGTGAAATAAATCGAGGCAAGGTCGGCCGACGGGCCCGGAGGCGCCATCATGGCCAGAAGCAGCCCGCGCAGCGGCACGTGCAAAGCCACGATAACCAGACCGATTGAGGCAGCCAGCCAGAAACTGCGGGCGAGCGTGGCCATGGCCTGATGCATCCGCCCCTGACCGTAGGCCTGGGCAGTGATGCCTGTGGTGCCCATGCGCAGAAAGCCGAAGAGCCAGAACGATGCGTTGACCATCATAGCGCCGGCGCCGATGGCCGCCAGCGCCTCCTCCGAACCGAGGTGGCCGGCGATGGTCGTGTCGGAAAGGCCGAGCAGCGGCACGGCGATGTTGCTGACGATGGCCGGGCCGGCCAGACGGATGATTTCGCGGTTAAGATTCATGCGTCAACTCCATGCGGCAGCGCGCGCAATCGAAATGCAGGCCGTAACGCACTGCCTTGTTTTGCAGATATATAGGCGACGGCAATTTGGAGGCTCCGCCCTCGCGGAGGCAGGCGCCGAGTTCGCGGCGCAGGCAGTAGCGTGTGGTCATCACCACCGGCTTACCCTCGGGACGGCGCGACTCGAAGGCCGGCTCGATGCGCTCCACTCCATGCGAGAGGTAGAACTCGCGCGCCTTAGCGTTGGCCACGTTGGCGTGGTAAGTAAGAACCTTGTCGGGATACTGAGCCGACAGGTCCTCGGAGCGGCGCAAGTCACGCGGATATCGCGCTCGCATCTCGCTCTGCAGCAGCGCTATGGCCTGGCGACGGAGGTTGGCGAGCGCCGATGCAGGCACAAACGCCATCGGATCGAGCCCGTCGGCGAGCGACAGCATGCTAAACTCCGTGCCCCCAAGCTTGGAAAGCGTGGCGCGACGGCTGGCATCCTGCGGCTGCTTGGCCCGGTCAATGGCGCAGTCTATCGTGCTCACAACCAACAAGTCAGTATCCGGAACTTCCACCTCAAGCGCCAACCTGGTCAATTTTCCATTCACCACCGCCAGCCTCATATTCACGCCTATGCTGCGGGTGGCCGTCTCACGGGCCAATTGAGCGTCGAGGCGAGCATCTGAATTGCGGTAGAGCACGGCGCCGGCGGGCACGTCAACGCGCGAAGCCGGGAAAATTACGCGTCCCTCCACGCGGTTGGCGCGGAAGCCGGCATACTTGCCGTCACGGCCGAAAAAGCCCAGGCCATCGCCATTGTTGAGCGGACGTTCGATGCTGGCCATCAATTTGTTGCCTGCGGTGCGTCCGGCGATGCCCACGCGCTCGCCCACCCATTTGGGCGTGTCGTGACAGGCCATGCGGCCGGCCGAGGCAGGGTCGAAGAAATAACGGGTGAAGCCTCGGTTGAAAGCCTTGTTGACATCGGGCTCGAAGCCAAGGCTGGCGCGCCCAAGCGAGGCATGCCTGTATAGGCCGGGGTTGGCGTCAATCAGGGCGTCGAGCCGTTGGCGATAGGCCGCCACGACGGTCTTGACGTAGGCGGCGTCCTTGAGTCGCCCCTCGATTTTGAACGATGAGATGCCGGCGGCGGCCATGGCCGGCAGGTCGGAGAGGCGGTTGAGGTCGCGGAGCGACAGCAGGTGCTTATCCTTGACCAACACGCGGCCTGAGGCATCGACCAGATCGTAGGCCATGCGACACATCTGCGCGCATTCGCCACGGTTGGCACTGCGGCCGTTGGCCGCGCAACTGGCCTGGCAATCACCGCTGTAACTTACGCACAGAGCGCCGTGCACAAAGGCCTCGAGAGCCACGTCGGCAGGCAGCGCCCGGCGCATCTCGGCGATTTCGGCCTCGGAGAGTTCGCGCGGGAGCACCAGTTGGCTGAAGCCGCATCGGGCCAGGAATGCCGCCTTCTCAGGCGTGCAGATGTCGCATTGAGTGCTGGCATGCAGGGCGATAGGCGGCAGGTCGAGGCGCAGAAGGCTCATGTCCTGCACTATCAGCGCGTCGACGCCCGCACGCCACAAGTCGCGCACCTGACGCTCAACTGCCGCCAACTCGCCATCGTAGACGAGGGTGTTGAGCGTGACATATACGCGCGCGTAATATTGGTGGGCAAAGTCGCAGAGGGCCGCGATATCTGACAGGCCATTGGCCGCAGCGGCGCGGGCGCCGTGGCTCGGACCGCCGATGTACACCGCGTCGGCACCGTGGAGCACGGCCTGGCGCCCCACCTCGGCGTCGCGGGCAGGCGCCAACAATTCAAGGGCGCGGATTCCCGCGCCCTTGTTATGCGAAAGTGACGGCGCCGAGGCGCTCATCTCATCGGCAGGCATAAAGCGATTGGCACTTGTAGTCGTACACGCCCTGCTGCGAGAGCTCGACGGTGGCCCATTCGCCATTCTCGCCGGGCACGCGCACGTGCGAGTCGTCGACATAAACAAACAGGATGTGCTCCTCGCCCTGCTGGTCAACTACCGACCACGAACGCTCTGAGGCGTCGAAGTTGAGGCGAGTCACGGTGTTGTCGACAAGGCGGGTGATGGTGTAGCCAGTCTCGTCGTTCTCCACCAGGTAGTCGCTGTCGCTGCCCTTGATAATCTCGCTGTTGCTGGCCACGGGCGATTCGCCGCTCCAGAACTCTATCGAGTTGAGCACCAGCACGTCGGCAAGGCTCGACACCTCGTAGACGGGCACAATCCAGAATGCGAAGAACACGAGTTCGTTGACAAACTTGTTGTCAATCGTGCGGTTCCATGCAAGCAGTTTGTTGGTCAGGGCGAAGCTGCCGATGCAGCTGTTGAGGCCGAACGACAGCAGCAGAGCCGCAGCGGTGGCCGTAATCCAATGCTTTTTCATTGTATGGCGTGTATTTATGAAGCAAGGTAACTCTTCAGCAACTTGCTGCGCTGGCCCTTGAGGCGGCGGATGGCCTTCTCCTTAATCTGGCGCACGCGCTCGCGGGTGAGGTCAAACTTGGCGCCGATCTCCTCGAGGGTCATCTCCTGGCATCCGATGCCGAAGAACATCTTCAGAATCTCGCGCTCGCGCTCGTGGAGCTGCTTGAGGGCGCGGTCGATCTCCTTCGAGAGCGACTCCTGGGTAAGCGATGCGTCGGCCATGGGCGAGTCGTCGTTGGTGAGCACGTCAAGCAGGCTGTTGTCCTCGCCCTCGACAAAGGGGGCGTCGACCGAAATGTGGCGACCCGACACCTTGAGCGTGTCGGCAATCTTCTCAACGGGCACCTCCAGCGTATCGGCCAACTCCTCGGGCGAGGGGCGGCGCTCGTTCTCCTGCTCAAACTTCGACAGGGCCTTGCTGATCTTGTTGAGCGAGCCCACCTGGTTGAGCGGCAGGCGCACGATGCGCGACTGCTCGGCCAGGGCCTGCAGGATCGACTGGCGGATCCACCATACGGCGTAGGAGATGAACTTGAAGCCGCGCGTTTCGTCAAACTTCTGTGCGGCCTTGATCAGGCCGACGTTGCCTTCGTTGATGAGGTCAGGCAGAGACAGGCCTTGGTTCTGGTACTGCTTGGCCACCGATACTACGAACCGCAGGTTGGCGCGCGTGAGCTTGTCCAGGGCCTGCTGGTCGCCCTGGCGTATGCGCTGCGCCAGCTCCACTTCCTCCTCGACCGAGATAAGGCCCTCGTGGCCGATCTCCTGGAGGTACTTGTCGAGCGACGCGCTTTCGCGGTTGGTAATTGACTTGGTGATTTTTAGCTGTCTCATACGTATATCGAAGTGTGTATTATGTGTTATCAGATGACAACGCATTGCGCCCGTTCACGTCCGGACACAATACGCCATTATCCCGCAAAGTTACGGAAAAAATCTGGATTACGCCCAATCCACCCCCAAATTCCCAGCTAAATAAAGCTAAATCGCATTATCCGGCTATATTTCAGCTTACCATTCGGGGCTTTTGAAGCGGGCAGGGAGTAAATAACGCGCTTTGACGGGCTTGCCATCCTTTTGGCCCGGAGTCCATGCAGGCATCAATCCCACTACCCGCAAAACCTCCTCGCAAAGCATCTCGTGAGGCGAGCGCACTGTCTGGAAAGCAGGAATGCAGCCGTCGTGCGCTAAAGAGAATAGCACCA
>CAMWUM010000169.1 GCA_947177435.1 uncultured Muribaculaceae bacterium | reverse complement strand
GTATTATTCATCCCTCGCTTTATTACTAATCGCGCGGGAACACAATAAAGGGGGAAGATTTGCGTTATTGTTTTGATAAGCTTTGCATTGATAATGATGAGAAACACGATATATATTTTGTTTGCGCTCGTGGCGGCGGTTTGCGCGCCGCGTGCGGCTGCTTTTTCGCCTGACTTTTATGCCGGCCAGTCGAGGCTGGCTGAGGGCCGATGGGTGAAAGTAGCTGTGCCGTCTACGGGCATGTATATGGTCAGCAATGCCCAACTGAGGCAGTGGGGCTTTGCCGATCCGTCGCGTGTGCGCGTGTATGGCTATGGCGGCCAGCGTATTGCGGATGCGCTCACTGAGGAGAACTATGTCGACGACCTGCCGATGGCTCCGAGCGAGATGACGCAGGCCGGTCTGGTGTTTTACGGCGTGGGCCCGGAGTCTTGGGAGGCTTCCAAGAACGGCACATACAGCAATCTGCCAAGCATTTACACCACCGAAGGCTACTATTTCCTTTCCGACACCGGTGAGGAAATGCCGACCATGCCCGTACAGGGGATGCCGCAGGCCCCCGGCGCCAGTGGGCAGTACTGGGCTCGCACCCATTACGAGTACGACCGAGTGTCGCCCGGAGAGGCGGGGTACCTGCTTGTGGGCGAGAGTTTTAAATCGCAGGGCACGCGTAAGTTCAGCTTCGACCTTCCAGCCGGCGAGAAGCGGATGGAGGTGGGTATCGTATCCAACTCCGGCTCGACATCGCAGATGGAATTCACTGTCAACGGCCAGCGCCTTGAATACAATTCTACCGACGCAATCGGTATCACCGCCGTATCGGGCTATCTGCATGGCACTTACAACTGCGCATCGCATACATTCGCGACCGATGAAGACAAGTTTGAGTTGACCATCAGCGTGCTCGGCGCTGCGTCGATGCGCGACTGCTGGCTCGACTACATCAGCATCAACTCGCTGCAGCCCTTGAAGTTGCCGGCTAGCGGCACCCTTGCCTACTACGACAACCGCCCCGCACAGGCGCTCGACGCCGCAGGCCGCCAGGGCGTGAGGGTGTGGGACGTTACCAACCCGCGCCAGGCCATGGCCCTGAACGTGGGCGCTGCCAATGGGCGCTGCGAGTGGACCAACGACTACACCGGCATGCGCGCATACGCCGTATGGGCAGATGGCGCGCAGTTGCCAGCGCCAAGGCTGGTGGGCGCCATCGCCAATCAGAACATACACGCCTTGGAGGGTGTGGATATGGTGATATTTACCCTGCCCGAACTCACGCAGCAGGCCGAGCGCATCGCCCAGATCCACCGCACGGCCCGCGAGCCGCTGCGCGTGGCTGTGCTCAATGTCAACGAGGTGTACAACGAGTTCGCCTCGGGCTGCGCTGACGTATCGGCTCTGCGCAAATGCCTCAAGATGTTCTACGACAGGGGCACGGCGGCCGACAGCGTGCCCACCGTGCGTTACGCCCTGCTGATGGGACGCTCCACTGTCGATAACCGTCACCTGACCTCGCAATTCGACGCCGGTGCTTACGGCACCATCCCTATGTGGATTGGCGGCGTGCGTTCCAACCAGCTGAGTGATAACATAGCGTTCGGCACCGACGACTTCATCGCCATGCTCGAGGATGGCGCGGGACGCACCCTGAGTTCCGACAAACTCTGCGTGGCCGTGGGCCGCATGCCCCTGCGCACCGTGTCGGAAGCCAAGAATGCTGTGGACAAATTGCTGCAATACTGCACCAAAAGCAAGCCCGGTACGTGGAAAAACAGTTTCATTTTCCTGGCCGACGATGGCAATAACAACGACCACCTCAACCAGACCGAGGAGATGATTGCGGAGATGGTGCGCAACGAGGGCCAGCAGGCCTTCTACACCAAGGTGTACGTTGACGCTTACGACATCGTGGCCGGCGTGTGCGAGGGCGGACGCCAGGACATGTACCGCATGCTCAACGAGGGCGTAATGTGGTGGAACTTTGCCGGCCACGCCAACAACCACTCGTGGACATCCGAGAAGATGCTGACATACAACGACATCAATAGTCTCTACCTCTCCCGCGTGCCCATCTTGCTGGCCGCCACGTGTGACTTCTTGCGTTGGGACAGCAACACCCTCAGCGGAGGCGAGATACTCTTCCACGAGCGCAATGGTGGCACCATCGCCACCATCAGCGCCACTCGCCCGGTGTACATCACTGAAAACGGTCACTTCACCCGTGCGGCCGGACGAGCCGTGACGCGTCGCCAGCCCGACGGCTCTGTGCCCCGCATCGGCGACATATACCGCAACACCAAGAACGACATACGCGACAAGGACGGTGTGTGGATTCCCAATTCCAACCGCCTGCGCTTCGTGCTGATGGGCGACCCGGCCATGCCTCTGGCTATGCCCGCCAACGTGGTGCGCCTCGACAGCATCGGCGACGTGGCCGTCGACATCGACGCCCAGCCTACGCTCATGGCCCTGCAGCGCACCACCATCAAGGGCAGCATCGTGGGCCCTGACGGGCTGCCGCTCACCGACTTCAACGGTACCGTCGAGATTGACATTTACGATGCCGAGTACAGCATCACCACCAAGGGACGTGGCAAAGACAATACGCCTACGACCTTTGAGCAGCACGGCGAACGCCTGTTCGTGGGCTCGGCGCCCGTGGTCAACGGCCGCTTCACGGCCAACGTGGCCATGCCCGGCGAGGTGGCCGACAATTTCCGCCCCGCAACGATTAATATGTACGCGTACAGTGACGTGGCCGAGGCCGTTGGCGTCAATCGTGACTTCTACGTCTACGGCCTCGACGAGAGCGTGGCCGCCGACAACCAGCCGCCTGTCATTGAGCAGTTAGTGCTCAACCACAGCACGTTCAAGCCCGGCGATGCTGTCAACGAGTCGCCGATGGCCATCGCTCAGATTCGCGACGACGTGGGCATCAACCTCTCCAGCGCCGGCGTGGGCCACCAGATGACCATAACTATCGACGGGTCAAAGCATTTCGACGATGTGGCGCAGTACTTCACCCCGTCATCCGACGGTACGCCCTCGGGCACGATCAGCTATCCCCTCAGCGGCCTTACCGACGGGCAGCACTCTATGCGCCTGCGCGTGTGGGACACCAGCGGTAACTCCGCAGTGCAGGAAATCGACTTCTTCGTGAAGCAAGGACTTGCGCCCAAGATTTACGACATCGTCTGCGACGCCAACCCTGCCTCGGTCGAGGCTAATTTCTACATTACCCATGACCGGCCCGATGGCCAGTTGAAGGTGTTCATCTCGATCTTCACGCTTGGCGGCCAGAAGGTGAGGGATATCGGAGCCGAGGGCCGCAGTGATATGTTCACCACCGCGCCCATCACCTGGGACCTCTGCGATTCGACCGGCCGACGCGTGCCCAGAGGCATCTATGTATATCGCGCATCAATCACCGCTGACGACCAGACTTATGACACCGGTTCGCGCAAAATAGCAGTCACAGCCGAATAAACATGAAAACCATTATCACCGGCCACTCTCAGGCCGATATATTCCTCTTTGCCGACTCGGCCGTGGGCCGCGAGGCGCAGCCCCTGTTCGTCCCCGACGGCGAGTGGGTGGGCTGCCTGCGGTTGGCCGTGCGCGTGCATCTCCTGGGAAAGACAATAGCTCCTGCTTTCGTGCCCCGGCATATTGATTCGTGGAGCGTGGTTCTCGTTATGCGGCCCGCAGGCGAGGTGGCGCTTCCTGGCTGGCTCAGCATCATGGACAGCGCCGTCACTGCCGGTCGCTGGCAGCCGCTCGGCGGCGGTCCGTTGGCTTACGAGGCTCAATTGCCTGATGGCCAAACCGTATCCGTCGGTCCATTCTCGATGGACGAAGTGTGCCAAGCAGTCTCCCAAGCCTCCCAATTGGCCACCCTCAAGACCGGTGACATCATCATACCCCCCTTCGCCGGCCAGCCCGAGTTTCCTCTCCGCCCGGGCACTCGCCTCGAAGTTCCCGGCTTCCTTTCCGTAAAGATTAAGTAATGATAAGCCTCTGGCATATAGGTACGTTTCTGACGTCGCCGCAGTTCTCCGTCCTCCTCACAGTGGTGGATGCTGCGGTGGTGGACGCTATTGCCCACCCCGGAAGCACCAAGCCAGTGGTGGAGAGGCTGCTCGCCGGCGATATCAGCGAGGACGACGACAGCCCGGGTCAGTGCGTCAGCCTGCGCGTCTACGACGACGGCAACATCGCGCTCACGCGCCACGGCGTGGAGGGGGTCAGCGAGGACGGCGCTGTCAGCCTGGCCGTTACGGTTAAGGGCAGCGACATCACCATTGAGGAGCGCATCGTGCCTGGCCGCCTGCGCCCGATGGAGGCCACGCGTGCCGACTTCCTCATCGACTTCCTGCCCTACGGACGTTACCACATCCTCTACAACAGCCAGCCGACAGGCCAATTCGTAGCCTTCCCGTTTACCCACCGCCCCTCGATGCGTGTCACCAAGCCCCTCTCGCACTGACAAAACCGGCTAATTTTGAATTGTTTTTGGTCAGGTTGGAAAAAATTCGTAACTTTGTGGGAGAAAATTTTGAAGAATGAGCGACTTACCCGAAGATATAATGCCTGAGGACGAACTGCCCGCAGAGGAGAATGCCAACGATGATTTCGATGCCGTCGATGCGGACGAGAGCATCACGCCAGCCCGGACTCAGTCTGACTTTTTACCTTACACCGACAATCTGCCTGCCGTACGCAACCAGCTGAGGGGCATGTACCAGAGTTGGTTTTTGGAGTACGCGTCGTACGTAATCCTCGAACGCGCCGTGCCCCACATCGACGACGGCCTCAAGCCTGTGCAGCGCCGCATCCTGCACTCGATGAAGACGCTCGACGATGGCCGATTCAATAAGGTGGCCAATATCGTAGGCAACACCAAGTCATACCACCCGCACTGCGACGGCTCGATCAACGCTGC
>CAMWUM010000168.1 GCA_947177435.1 uncultured Muribaculaceae bacterium | reverse complement strand
TCAACATCCAGTAACACCCAAATTTGGGGGTGCCGGGGCATTTTTTGCATAAAAAGCGGTTTTGTTTGCAAAAAATTTACTACCTTTGTGGATTAAACTGCATTAGCGATGAACCTCGACGAAAAGACACCCCTAATTGGCATGACTCCCGACGAGCTGCGCGCGGCTGCCGCCGAGGCCGGCCTGCCAAAGTTTGCCGGCGGCCAAATAGCCCAGTGGCTCTACGAGAAGCGGGCCGACAGCATCGAGCAGATGACCAACCTGTCAAATGTCGGGGTTGCGCGCCTGGTGGTGCAGTACTGCGTGGGCCTGCAAGAGCCTACGGCCAAGGCCGTTAGCGCCGACGGTACTGTCAAGTTCCTCTTCCCCGCCACCGAGCGCGCCCTCGACGTCGAGGCCGTCTACATCCCAGACGGCGACAGGGCCACGCTGTGCGTTTCGTCGCAGGCCGGCTGCAAGATGGCCTGCGAGTTCTGCATGACCGGCAAGCAAGGCTGGCACGGCAACCTCACCGCCGCAGAAATCCTCAACCAGGTGCTGTCGGTCGACGCCATGGCCATGCGCGGCGAGCTCCCCAACCGACTGACCAACATTGTGTTCATGGGCATGGGCGAGCCGCTCGACAACCTGCCAGCCGTGATGCGCGCCATCGACGTGCTCACCGCCAAGTGGGGCCTGGCCTGGAGTCCCAAGCGCATAACTGTCAGCACCATAGGCAAACTCCGCGAACTCAAGCAACTCATCGAGGGCACCAAGGCGCATATCGCCATCAGCGTGCACTCGGCTATGCCTCAGCTGCGCCAGAAACTGATGCCAGCCGAGAAGGCATACCCCGTGCGTGACGTCATGCGCCTGCTGCGAAACTACGACTTCGCCCACCAGCGTCGCCTGTCGGTGGAGTACATCATGTGGCGCGGCGTCAACGACAGCCTGCGCCACGCCGAGGCTTTGGCCAAACTCATCGAGGGTACGTCGGCCAGGGTCAACATCATCCCGTTCCACGCCATCCCCGGCGTAGAGATGGAGCCTGCGTCGATGGCCGACATGGAGGCGTTCCGCGACCGGCTCAACGACCTGGGCGTAACCGCCACCATCCGCGCCAGCCGCGGGCAAGACATAATGGCAGCCTGCGGCATGCTCGCGGGCAAATCTAAAAACAGCAATAAGCAACTTTAAGATATGGAGAGACTTACACGCGTGGGCATAACTCACGGCGACACCAACGGCATAGGCTATGAAGTGATACTCAAAGTGCTGGAAGACAACCGCATGCTCGAGCTCTGCACCCCGGTGGTGTACGGCTCGATGAAGATGGCCAACTTTTACCGCAAGATGCTGGAGATGCCCCAGGTGCCCTTCACCCAGGTGGAGAGCGGCGAGGACATCGTGGACGGCGCCAACAATATGATCAACGTGGTGGGCGAGGACGTGAAAATCGAGCCCGGCAAGCAGACCCCCGAAGCCGGCATGGCAGCATTCGCCAGCCTTGAGCGCGCCGTGGCCGACCTGCAGGCCGGATACATCGACGTGCTGGTCACATCCCCCATCAACAAACACGCCATGCAGAGCGACGCATTCCAGTTCCCGGGACACACCGAGTACCTGGAGGCTACCATCGGCGACGGCGCCGAGGCCCTTATGATCCTCTTCAACGACACCATGCGCGTGGCCCTGGCCACCACCCACCTGCCTCTGAGCGAGGTGCCCGCGCACATCACCAAGGAAAACGTGCTGGGCAAGCTGCGCCTGCTGCACCGTTCGCTGGCACGCGACTTCGGCATCGAGGCTCCGCGCATCGCCGTGCTCTCGCTCAATCCCCACGCCGGCGAGGACGGCCTGCTGGGCACTGAGGAGCAGGAGTTTATCATCCCCGCCATCAAGGAGGCGCAGGACATGAACATCCTCGCCTTCGGCCCGTACGCCGCCGACGGATTTTTCGGAGCCGGCCGCTTTGTCAAGTTTGACGGCATCCTGGCCATGTACCACGACCAAGGGCTCGCGCCCTTCAAGGCCCTGGCGATGGACTCCGGCGTCAACTTCACCGCCGGCCTGCCCTACGTGCGCACATCGCCCGACCACGGCACAGGCTACGACATCACCGGCACAGGCGTAGCATCGCCCGAGTCAATGCGCCAGGCCATCTACGCCGCCATCGACATACGCCGCTGCCGCATGAGCGAGGACGAGTGCCGACGCCGCCCGCTGCGCAAGCAATACCACGCCAAAGGCTCTGACAACGTGGTGCTTGACCTCTCTAAAGACTAATACCTCCAATACCATTACCTTAAATCCTTACCTGAACTCTTATGCAGAAGATTGAAAACTTTGGCCAAGCCGTTGAGGCCCTCGCCAATCGCGACAGCCGCAAGAAAGTGGCTATTATATGGCCGCAGGACTCCGCCACGCGGGCCGCAGTGGCCATGGCCCTTGACGCCGGCATTATCGACGCCGTGTTTGTCGGATGCCGCGCTGAGGTTGAGGCCGACCAGGCCATCATGGTCCACTCGGGCCACATCAGCTTTGCCGATGCAACCGACTCCGACCAGGCCGCGGCCATCGCCGTGGGCATGGCTCGCGACGGACAGGTCGACGCTCTGATGAAAGGCCTGCTCAACACCGACAACCTGCTGCGCGCCGTACTCAACAAGGAGCATGGCATCCTGCCTCCCGGCTCCACGCTTACCCACCTGACCATCACACAGATACCCTCGCTGCCGAGGCTGTTGATGTTTACCGACGCCGCCGTCATCCCCTACCCGACTGACGCCCAGCGCCAGGTGCAGGTGCGCCTTTGCGCCGAGATGGGCCGCCGCCTGGGCGTCGCCGAACCCCGCATCGCCCTGATCCACTGCACAGAGAAGGTCGACGCCCGTCATTTCCCGTTCACCGCAAGTTATCCCGCACTGCGCTCGCAGGCCGAGGCCGGCGAGTTCGGCCCGTGCATCGTCGACGGCCCATTCGATGTCAAGTGCGCCTGCTCGGCCGCCGCTATGGCCAAGAAAGGGCTGACGTCGCCCATCGCCGGCGAGGCCGACGCCCTCGTGTTCCCCGACATCGAGGCCGCCAACACGTTCTACAAGACCATCACCCTCTTTGCCGGCGCATCCACCGCCGGACTGCTCGCCGGCCTGCACGTGCCCGTCGTGCTGCCCTCGCGAGGCGATACTCCCCAATCCAAATTTTACAGCCTGGCCATGGCTTCACTATAAAACTATTAATAATGAAGATATTAGCCATCAATCCTGGAAGCACCAGCACCAAGATAGCTGTTTACGAGTACGGCACGCCCGTCGACGAAGAGCGGTCGAATGACATGGCCTCGTCTGAGCTCTATTCTGAGTTCTCGCTAATAAAATCAATCCCCCACTCGCCTGAGGACCTAATGCGCTTTGAAAAGGTATCACACCAGTACGACTGGCGCAAGGCGCTCATCCATAAAGAGTTGGAGTCGGCAGGCTACAAACTCGACTTCGACGCCGTGGTGGGCCGAGGCAGCCTGGCCAAGCCCGTGGAGGGCGGTGTGTACATCGTGTCACAGAAGATGGTGGACGATGCCAAAAACGCTGAGCACCAGCATGCTTGCGACCTCGGTTGCATCCTCGCCTACGACATAGCCTCCGAGATACCCGGATGCCTCAGCCTCACGGCTGACCCCGGCGTGGTCGACGAGCTTTGCGACTACGCCCGCATCAGCGGCTCGCCCCACTGCGAACGCATCTGCATCTGGCACGCCCTCAACCAGCGCGCCACCGCCCGCAAGTACGCCAAGGCCATCGGCAAGCGCTACGAAGACCTGAACCTCATCGTCTGCCACCTCGGCGGCGGCATCTCCGTGGCCGCTCACGAGCATGGCCGCGCCATCGACGCCAACAACGCTCTCGACGGCGAGGGTCCGTTCTCGCCCGAGCGCGCGGGCAGCCTCCCCGCCGTATCGCTCATCAACCTGTGTTTCAGTGGCAAATACACCCAGGACCAGCTGCTCAAGCGCATCGCAGGCCACGCCGGCCTCCAGGCCCACCTGGGCACCACCAACGTAATCGAGATCGAGCGCCGCATCAAGGAGGGCGACAAGAAGGCCGAACTCATCCTCAACGCCATGATCTACCACGTGGCCAAGGCAATAGCGTCAGAGGGCGCCGTGCTGTACGGCAACGTCGACGCCATCCTCATCACCGGCGGCATGGCCCGGTCCAACTACGTGGTCGAGCGCATAATCAAGCGCGTCGAGTACATGGCCCCCGTCCGCGTATTCCCCGGCGAAAACGAAATGGAGGCCCTGGTCTACAACGCCGGCGCCGTCCTCCGCGGCGAAATCGAGCCAAAGCAATACTGAATCAATTAACATTCACCTCCGCTGACGGGCATTGAAATTTTTGCATCGCCAGTGGTGGTGGTGTTGCATAAAACCCCATACGCTGCCACGGAGCGGCGAGGTTGTCCAGGATCCCATACGTGCGAATGAGTGTGGGGTAACCGAAGCCCGCGAGAACAGAACATGAACGGAACCAAACTGCCACAACAACTTAGCGTGGAACTCAACAGTGAGATTACGACAAAGTGGATCGGGTACGCGAGGTTGGTATGTAGAACGAGGGTAACAAATAAATCCGGAATCACCAATCTATTCGGCAAATGCAAGTTCCACTGCAATTGAACAATAGAAAGAAACAGTTATCTGTTTCCTTCAAGTTTCCCTAAACGCATCACTATTGACGTTTGACTTCTTCCCATTTTTGTGGCAATATACTTTATACTTTTTATACCGAAACCGTGACGGCTTTCCTCCTGCTTGCTCGTATGCGGAATGCCGTTGTGAAAAACAAGATTGCCGATATAATAATTTTCTATTGAAATATTTACCAGCTTGCCTCTCTTTTCCACGACGATGGAAATTATGCGCTTTTCAACATCTTCTATTTTCAGCACGCTTTCGATTGCATTATCCAGCGC
>CAMWUM010000167.1 GCA_947177435.1 uncultured Muribaculaceae bacterium | reverse complement strand
GACCTTGGTACTCAGTCAATTGGAAAATTGCTTGTGCAATATTCCGTGCCCGCAATCATCGCCAGCGTGGCCACCTCGGTCTACAATATCGTCGACAGTATATTCATAGGCCAGGGCGTCGGCCCGATGGCAATTTCCGGTCTGGCCATCACCTTTCCGCTGATGAACTTGGTCATCGGCTTCTGTACGCTCATCGCCGTGGGCGGCGCCACCATCAGTTCTATCTTCCTGGGCCAAAACAACAATGGCAAAGCCACCGAGACGGTTAACACCGTGATGGTGCTCTGCCTCATTCACTCGATCGTATTCGGTGGTCTGACGTTCTTGTTTATGGACGAGATACTCACGCTCTTCGGCGCTACCGAGGCCACCCTCCCCTACGCCCGTGAGTTCATGGCCATCATACTCTTGGGCACGCCGATCTCATACGTATTCATAGGACTGAACAACGTGATGCGCGCCACGGGCTACCCCAAGCAGGCTATGTTCTCGGCCCTGCTGTCGGTGGTGGTCAATATCATACTGGCGCCCATCTTCATTTTCACCCTGCGCTGGGGCATCTCAGGCGCTGCCCTCGCCACGGTATGTGGACAGTTCGCGGCATTCCTGTGGGTGCTCCGCCACTTTATGTCGAAAAAAAGCTACGTGCACTTCGACTTCAAGCAGCGGTTCTTCAACAAGCAGGTGGTCAAGCGCATCTACGCCATCGGCCTGTCACCGTTCCTTATGAACGCCTGCGCATGCTTCGTGGTGGTATTTATCAACAAGTCAATCCTCGACTGCGCCGGAGCCCTGGGCGACATAGCCATCGGCTCGTATGGCATACTCAACCGCACCACTATGTTCTTCGTGATGATAGTGTTTGGCGTGACGCAGGGTATGCAGCCAATCCTTGGCTTCAACTTCGGCGCCGACAACTGGCCACGAGTGAAAAAGACACTGTACATCGGCATCTGGATTGCCACGGCAATCACCATTGTAGGCTGGGTGCTTACCGAGATGCTGCCTGATGAGCTTTCTGCCATGTTCACCACTGACCCTGAGATGATCGCGATAGCCCGCCGAGGCTTCCGCATCTACTTTATGGTGTTCCCCGTGGTAGGTTCGCAGATAGTGATCCAAAACTATTTCCAGTCAATCGGCAAGCCCAAGATGTCGATTTTTCTCTCGCTCACCCGCCAGCTTATCTTCCTTGTGCCACTGCTCGCATTCCTGCCCGGCCACTTCGGCCTCGACGGCGTATGGGCCAGCATGGGCGGCAGCGACTTCCTGGCATTCGTGCTGGCCTTGGTTGTGGTCATCATCAGCACGCGCCGTTACAACAAACGCCACCTCGCTAAAACAAATCCCACGACATAATGACACAACAAATACAGCTCCGCCTCAAGCCCGAGGTCGCAGCAGACCCCTTGCGCCTGCGCATCGCCCTGTCTACCCAGACCGACATTGACGTCAACCGCATCAAGCGCGTCGACATCAACCGCCGCTCCATCGACGCGCGGCAGCGCCAGGTGATGGTCAACCTCACCGTCACCGTCCACCTCGACGAAATAGACGAGTCCGTTACCGACTTTACGCCCATCGACTACAAGCCGCTGTCCGCCGATGCCCCGCAAGCAGTGGTGGTGGGCGCCGGCCCGGCAGGCCTGTTCGCCGCACTGCGCCTGATAGAACTCGGCGTGCGACCCATAGTGCTCGAGAGGGGTAAGGACGTGGACAGCCGACGCACCGACCTGGCCGCCATCAGTCGCGACGGAGTCGTAGACCCCGACTCCAACTATTGCTTTGGCGAAGGCGGAGCCGGCGCGTTTTCCGACGGCAAGCTTTACACCCGCAGCAAGAAGCGCGGGTCGATTGAGAAGATACTGTCCGTGCTGTGTCAGCATGGCGCTGACCGCAACATCCTGGTCGACGCTCACCCGCACATCGGCAGCGACAAGTTGCCGGCCATCATCCGCGCCATGCGCGAGACGATTATTGCCTGTGGCGGCGAGGTGAAGTTCGGTTGCCGCGTAGACCGCCTCGACATCAAGGACGGCAAGGTTGTGGGCGCCATCACCGCCGACGGCACTGAGTACCACGGCAGCGTCATTCTTGCCACAGGCCATTCTGCCCGCGACGTGTACGAGCGCCTGGCTGCCGACGGCGTGGCCATGGAGCCGAAGGGCATAGCCGTGGGCGTGCGCGTGGAGCATCCCCAGGCCCTCATCGACAAGATATTTTACCACTCGCCATCGGGCCGAGGCAAATACCTGCCGCCGGCCGAGTACTCGCTGCTGACACGAGTTGACGACAGGGCGGTGTATTCGTTCTGCATGTGCCCGGGCGGCTACATCATCCCCGCCGCCAGCCAGCCGGGACAGTTGGTTGTCAACGGCATGTCACCCTCCAACCGAGGCACGCAATGGGCAAACTCCGGCATGGTGGTTGAAATCCTCCCCGAGGACTTGCCTGGCGACAATCCACTGAAGATGATGCAGTACCAAAAGGGCATCGAGGAGCGATTCTACCGCGACGGCGGCGACAACCTCTCTGCTCCCGCACAGCGCATGACCGATTTTGCCGAGGGCAAGGAGTCGGCCTCCCTACCCCGCTCGTCGTATACTGCCGGAATCCACCCGGCCCGCGTGGAGAAACTCCTGCCGATGGGCGTGGCCAAGCGCCTGCAAGTGGCCCTGAAAGAGTTTGGCAAGAAGTACCGGGGCTACCTCAGTCCCGAGGCCATCGTGGTAGGCGACGAGACCCGCACGTCATCGCCCGTGCGCATCACACGCCGCCCCGACACGCTCGAGCACGTCACCATCTCCGGCCTTTATCCCTGCGGCGAAGGAGCGGGATACGCCGGCGGCATCGTCAGCGCGGCAATCGACGGCGAGCGCTGCGCCGAAGCCCTGGCCTCCGCAATCAATCCCGATAAATCCCCCCAATTATGCTCAAAATAGGACAATACAACAGACTCAAAGCCAACCGCATGGTTGACTTCGGCGCATACCTCGATGCCGGCGACGGCAAAGAAATACTTATGCCCGGAAAATATATCGAAGATGAACTCAAGCCCGGCGACGAGGTGGACGTGTTCGTCTACACCGACTCGGAGGACCGGCTCGTGGCCACCACCGAGAGGCCATTTGCCGTGGTGGGCGAGTTCGCTTACCTGCAAGTAGCAGAGGTGACCAAGGTTGGTGCATTCCTCGACTGGGGTTTGCAGGCCAAGCAACTGCTTGTGCCATTCAGCGAGCAGCGTCAGAAGATGGTCGAGGGCGGCATCTACCTCGTGTACGTTTACCTCGACGACACCACCAAACGAGTTGTCGCTTCAGCCAAGTTTGAGAAGTTTGTCGGAAACGTCTGGCCACACTACCGCCCCGGCCAAAAGGCTCAGGCGCTCTTAGTGCAGCACACACCCATCGGCTACAAATGCATAGTCGACAACCTGCACTGGGGCATGATTTACGACAACGAAGTCTTCCAGCCCCTTGCGCTCGAGCAGACAATCACCGCCTATGTCAAGAACATTCGCCAGGACGGCAAACTCGACCTGCGCGTCACGGACCGTGCTCGAGCCCGCACCGCCGACCTGTCGGACGTGATAATGGACGCGCTCGAAAAGAACGGCGGACGACTGCCGCTGACCGACAAGTCATCGCCCGAGGAGATACAGCAGGCTCTGCAATGCTCTAAGCGCGACTTCAAAAAGGCTGTTGGCAAACTCTACAAGGAGCGCAAGATAGCACTGAGCGCCGACGGAATCGTCAAGATTTAGTCTTCATTCTCTTGGTTGCGCTCGCGCTGCGCGTCGCGGAATTCTTTCCACTGCTTATTCTGCCTGCGGTTGGCCTTGTAACGGCTGATGCCCAGCATGCCCTTGATCATCGACCAGGCTCGCTCGGCCATGTTAGGCGGAGGCCCCTGCGGGTTGAAGTTGTTGGTATCAATCGTCACCGTGGCCATGCGAGCCCCGTCGTGGTCGATGGCGTCGACGCGTGCCATTAGCCCCAATACGTCGGGTGTGAGGTCGGGAGCATTGGGCGAACGGATTATGGCCAACTCTCCAAGGTCAATCTTGCCCCTCTTCTTGGCCTCCTTGACGGTGATGAACTCGCGGTCGAGCACATAGATTTCGGCGTAAGAAGTAACGAAGAATGGCTCCTCCGAACGATTGAACCGGAACATATCCCTGGCGCGGCCTCGCGACTCGATGCTGAACGAATAGCCGTTCAGGCCCATTGGCGTGGGCTCAACCGAATAGTCGAATTTCAACTTGAACTGCTCGAAATCAACGCTGTGGTTACGCATTAAGTAGCTAAGATTGGGCACCCACTTGCGCCCGGTCGTGTCGGCCAGCACATCGACGTTGACGGTCAGTTTGTTGTCATTCTTCATCCATATCTCAGCAGGACTGTACTTGCCGCGTAAGGTGTCGGTAGTAGACACCGCCAACCTGGGCGGAAGTTTTTGCTCGGGCACAATGCCCATCCAATCGGCCCAAGAGAAATAGTTGTTGTACCTATTGCTCACGCTGTCGAGTCCGCTCGAGTTGGTAAAACGGTAATACGATTGAGATGTGAGCACACGCGGCAGGCTCCAGCCGTCAAACTTTGTGCCGGGATTGGGCAGCATGAAGTCAACCAATTTCTCACGAAACAGAAACACCGTGTCGGAATATGTTGACAACGTCGAATATTCACGCACGTAGGCCGTCATGTGCAGAACAATCTGCTTTTTTGCCTCCACCGTCACGTCAGGCAGCACGATATTGCTTTCGCACAGAAAAATAGTATCGACAGGTTCAGTCACCGTCTTTTCTTCATAACCTATGTAACGGATGGTAAGGGGATAACGATTGCCACTAAAAGCGCCGTTGACATTGCTGGTGCAAAGAAACTGTCCATTAGCATCAAAGACGGCGGCGCCCGGCAGCGTCATCCGCGTAGCCGCATCTGTCACCACCACCCTCTGGCCCCTCGCCAAAGCGAAGCACAGAAGCAGCACCAAAAACATATAATACCGGCGATTTCCCCCGT
>CAMWUM010000166.1 GCA_947177435.1 uncultured Muribaculaceae bacterium | reverse complement strand
GTGTGTGAAAGTTTCAACACCAACTTCCTGCTTGACGCCGACGTGCCGCTGTTAGGCCTCAACGTGTCGCTCGGCGTGCAGAACGTATGGTTCACGTCGCGGCGCACGCTGCTGCGTGACGGCATCCCCTCGCATTATCTTGACGAGCAGGGCAATCTGCACCCGTTCACCTCTGAGTCAGCGGCCGACCCCTATTTAAAGCAGTTGATTAGGCATTTCACCGCATCGTCATTCGTGCGGCAGACGGTGCCAATCTCCACCAATATCAACATCAAGGCAACAAAGACATTTTGGGCCGAGCGGGTGGCGATTGCCATGTACGTCAACCGCCTAATCTCGATTCAGCCCGACTACGAGCGCTACGGCCTGACCGTGAGGCGCACGTCATCTCCCTATTTCGGCATGGAAATAAACATAAGAATATAATCACAAAATCAATAAATTATGAAAAAACTAAAACACTTATTTCTCGCGGTTCTGTCCCTGGCGGCTGTAGCTTGCGACAGCGATGACAAACCCGTCGCCACCTTCGAAATCGATGCAGTTTCCACCTACCCCGAGGGCGTAGCCGTCGAGGCCATCAAGTCCGGTTCAATCACCTTTGACGAACTCAACACCGGTAAGCAGTACAAGTTTGCCTTCCCTATGGCGGAAGATTATCGCCTGCCCGCCGGCACTTACGATGTCGCCGGTGAAATCGTGGCAGAGGTGGCCGTGGACGACGCTGTTGTCGAAAAGCATCTGCGCGTAGCCGCCAATCAGCAAGTGGTGAGCGCCACAAGCACCAAAATTGACCTTGGTTGGTTCTTCTTCAATCCTCAGAATACCTTCGTGTTCGGTGAAATTTACATTACCGGTTCGCTCAACGCCGCCGGCACCAACGGCCTCTACGATTCGTACTTCACCATCTACAATAATACCGACGAGGTGCTCTACGCCGACGGCCTGGCCATAGTCGAAAGCAAGTTGCTCAATTCCAGTTCAGACAAGATTCTGACCCCTGCAAACCAGCCGCAGGCCAATTTCACGGTGCAGACCGTGTACGTGATCCCCGGCAACGGCAAGAGCGTGCCCGTAGAGCCAGGCAAGTCGATCAAGATTGCAGATCAGGCCATCGACTGGAGCGCACAGGTGGCCGGAGCCCTCGATCACACTGATGCAGACTTCGAGTGGTATGATGAGTCCTCCTCGTCTAAGATTGTGGATACAGACAATCCCTCTGTGCCTAACCTCGACAAGTGGTACAGCTATTCGCCCACCATCTGGCTGCCGTCGAACCAATGCAACCGTTCCTATGCTCTGGTGCGTTTTCCCGAAGGCATGACCGCTGAGCAATTCCTGGCCGAACAGATTGGTGATTATACCTACGTCAACGCCGCCACCGGCATTGAGATGAACGGCACAAAGTGCTACCTCATCAAATACGAATGGATTATCGATGGCGTAAATCTTTGCCCCACTGAGGTGTGGAAGCAGGGTGCGTTGAGTGCCGAGGCCGATCTGCGCTACGCCGCTATCAGCGACAAGAATTCTGACAAGGGTCGATTTGGCAAAAAGCTGTGCCGCAAGGAGGCTGGCCGTTCGGCGCTTGGCAACGTGATACTGCAAGATACCAATGACTCGTCGGCCGATTTTGAAGTAGTATCGGCAAAATGATCCGAAAGATGTTGACAATGGCGATGCTGTGCGCCTGGGCTGCCGCCCGGGCGCAGGTATCGCCGTTGCTTATCGACATCCAGCAGCGTTTGCTGCCCACTGCCGCTGAGCGGCGGGAGATTTATGTATCAAGCCCTGCCGCTATGTGGCATCTCGACACCCTCTCGCTGGCGCGTTTTGGGGTAGGCTTCGATTACCTAAATGCTGATGAGGCGCAGATAGTGCAAGATGGTACGGGCCATACGGCTTTTGGCGTTGAGGCTGAGGCATATAAACGCCTTGATGCCAAGATTGTGGCATGGGGAGGCGCATGGTACGCCTCGACCGCACGGCGCAATGTGCGGTGGGCCGACTGTATTGACTATGATTATGTGGCGCCTTATGTGCTCGGTGACGAGAAGGGTGGCGACCTGCGCTCCAACCGCTATAAATTTCGAGGCGGCGTGGCGACCAAGATTGCCGCGTGGACCCTTGGCGCTCAGCTCGATTACAGGGGGGAGATCGCATACCGCAACGTCGATCCCCGCGTCAAGGCCATAGTATCGGACTTGCGTGTAACAGTCGGTGCAGTCCGCAGTATGAGCGATAGATGGCTGGCAGGCGTGTCGGCATCTATTAGCCGCTATGACCAGAACTGCGATATTGATTTTTACAATCCAATTAATGACATCAACACCTTGCCGCTGACAGGACTCGGTACGTGGTATCAGCGCTTTGCGGGAAATACCAACAAGGGCAGCGGTCACGAGGCGATGGGCTGGAGCGTAAGCGCGCAGGCGATAAGCCTCGGCGACGGAGGTGTGAGTATAGCATACAATAGGTACAGGATGCATCAGCGCCTACGTGATTTTAACAACATCGTGCTCGGATACGCCGACAACGATATTTTCACCGCCCGCGCTTGCTATGCCTGGCGCCCGTCCTCCTCACTGGCCGTGATGCCGGCTATGGTCTGTGCTCTGCGACGCCGTCATGGCACGGAGAATCTGTTTGGCCAGGCTGTTGGCAACTCCTACGATAAGATTGGCGCGCGTCCGAATTACCGCCACGACCGCCTGGCTGTCGAGGCGAGCTGCCATGTGCAGGCTGCAATTGGTGGCAGTTACCTCACCTTTTCTCCCGGCTGTGTGTACTTGTCAGACGACGAGAGCCTTGCCGATCCTCAAATCGAAAACAACAGTCATCTGGCCGAGGCCGAGTTGGATATCCGTTTCTCACGTGTAACCGGCAAATGGCTGTGGGGCGCACTGGTCGGCGGTACGGCGTCAGGGCATTCCCAATCGGGGTCGGTCGGACTTAACGCCGCGAGACTCGTTGGAAGTGTCATATTCAAGGCAGAGGCGGGGTGGCTTGGCGCTAAGAGGCATAATCAGGCATTCGCAACCATTTCATTAATATTCTAATATGCATACAGATACAGAACCAATCATCTCAGTGCGGAATCTCACCCAGCGCTATGGCAAAGGCCGTGTCATATACAGCGACCTAAGTTTTGATGTGCCCAAGGGGCGCATCCTCGGGCTGCTGGGCAAGAACGGCACGGGAAAAACCACCACCATCAACATATTGATGGGTTATCTCCGGCCCCAAAGCGGTGAATGCCGCATATTTGGCGAACCGATTACCGAGATGCAGCCCGCCACGAGGGCGAGGATAGCACTGCTGATTGAGGGCCACGTGCAATACTCGTTTATGACTATCAGTCAGATAGAGAAGTTCTACTCAGCATTTTACCCTAAGTGGAACCGGGATGCCTACTATGGTTTGATGGAGAAGATGCACGTATCGCCCGGACAGAAGATTTCCACTATGTCCTGCGGGCAGCGTTCGCAAGTGGCCTTGGGCCTTATACTGGCACAGAATGCTGACTTGCTGGTGCTTGACGACTTCTCGCTTGGCCTTGACCCGGGCTATCGCCGCTTGTTCGTCGAATATATGCGTGACTATGTCAAGGCCGAGGGCAAGACCGTGTTCATGACTTCGCACATTATCCAGGACTTGGAGCGCCTGATTGATGACTGCATCATCCTCGACTACGGGCGCATACTGACGCAGCAGCCCGTTGCGGAACTGATGAAGGGCTATCCGCAAGGTACGACGCTCGAGGATGTGTTTATTGAACTAACAGGCAAATACTGAGACAGATATGATAAAAGCGATAATAAACAAAGAATGGTACAAGACGCGTCTTGCGTTTTTCGTGACGCTGGCCGTGTCGCTTCTATTCTCAGCCTACGCTGCCTTGCGCATCAACAGGCTGATAGCACTGAAGGGCGTTGACCACCTGTGGCTTATTGTGCTGTTGAAGGACAACACCTTTGCCGACATGATTCAGATGCTCCCCTTGCTCACGGGGCTTGTGCTCGGCGTGGCTCAAATGGCGCCTGAGATGTCGCATAAGAGACTGAAACTTACTATGCATCTGCCCGTGCCGCAGACTAAATTATTGATGTTGATGCTGGCGGTTGGTGTTGCCGAGGCGTTGGTGGTGTTTGCAGGCCAGGCCGCTGTGATAGGCATTTATGACCTCACCGTGATGCCGGCTCCGATGGTGGCGAGCATAATGCTTACCACGCTGCCGTGGTTCGTGGCAGGCTTTGCGGCATACCTGTTCGCCTGTGCCATTTGCCTCGAAGCCTCCTGGCGCAGGCGTGTGGGCCTCGGGCTGCTTGCTGCGGCTATGCTGGCGATGTTCTATTCCCAGCCTGCGCTCGAAGCGTATAATTCATTCTTGCCTATATTGTTGATTGCAACAGCCTCGTTGGCGATTTTGTCGGCGGGCTCGATGATAAGGTTTAAGGAGGGCCTTTCTGAATGATGAAGCGGACTTATGACATACTGCTCTGCGCCCTGAGCGTGCTGGCTCTGGCGTGGTTTCTGCCTTGGCTCGGCAATCTGGTGTTTCCGCAGGCGGTCACCGACCCGTTTGTGTCTTATTCGCCGGTAAGCCGGCAGATGATTGTCGCCGACAATAGCGGCGACGTCCAGCGTCTGTTTTCCGTGGACGAGTTGGGAGGCGAGACAATGCTGACCAAGGAGGAGCGTGACTCGCTGTTGCCACAGCTTTTCTATACCCAACTGATGGCCAGGCAAGCGATGCCTGACAGTCTGCACGATGTGGAGATGACAGTGGCCAACCTGCGCCAAAACCAGTGGGTATTCACCTCCTCGCCCCGTGATGTCAATAGGCCTCAGGCGCGCCTTTACCCGATGATGGAGTCGATGCCCGCGCGGTTCGAACTCGAAGACCCCAAAGAGGTGTTTAGCCTCGATGGTAGGGTTGAGTTCATCGAGATGGCCACGGGCAAGGTCAACGCCAAGCGCAGCCAGCGTTTTACCGATGCGTTGGCCAAAAAAGGATTCGTTTACCCAGTTAAGAGCGCCTCTGCCAATATCACCAGCCGTAAGAACTACGATGATGGTTACCTTATGGCTGACCGAGACGGTCGAG
>CAMWUM010000165.1 GCA_947177435.1 uncultured Muribaculaceae bacterium | reverse complement strand
AACATGATGCGGTCGGGCGATGGGTTTTTCTTGTCGTGGGCCATGGCGGCGAGCAGGTCGGGATAGTCGGCGCAGTCGTAGGGCGGACGGCCGTAACGCTCTTTGACGAAGCGGGCTACGGCATAGAGCGTGTCTTTGGGGAAGCCGGCACGCATTACCGACAATGCCAACGCGCACACCAGGCCCCAGGCCACGGCGTAGCCGTGCGGCACAGGGTGGCCTCGACGCAGGGCGAGGCTCTCGATGGCGTGACCGCAGGTGTGACCCAGATTGAGGGCTTTACGCGGGCCTTGCTCGCGCGGGTCGCTCTCGACTATGCGCTGCTTTACGGCCACGCTCCGCTCGATGGCGGGCAGCAGTTCGTCGGCCTTATCGATGTCTATTTCCATAAGGCGGGCGAGTTCTGTGGGGCTTTCCAATAGGCCGTGCTTCAGCATCTCGGCATAGCCTGAGAGCAGTTCCTGTCGTGGCAACGTACTGAAAAACAATGCAGAAACGACTACCGCACTGGCCGGACAGAACGCACCTATCTCGTTTTTAAGGCCGCAAAAGTTGATGCCGGTCTTGCCGCCCACGGCAGCGTCGACGGCGCCAAGCAGCGTGGTGGGCACGTTGACGAACTCCATGCCGCGCTTGAACGTCGCGGCGGCAAACCCGCCAATGTCGGTCACTACGCCTCCACCCAGGCAGATGGCCAACGACGCGCGCGTAGCGCCCCCCTCGCTGAGTTGCCGCCAAATTGAGGAGAGCGTGTCGAGGTCCTTGCTGGCATCACCTGCCGGAATTACGATTGTCTTGTGCTCGGGCAGCGCCAGACGCGGCAAGGCCAGAGCGGCAGTGTTCTCGTCGGCGATTACCCACAGGTCGCGGCCTTGGGCCAGATCGCATAGAGGCTCGGAGGGATTATGTGTGAATATCAACTCTTGCATATCAACGTATTATAGGTATCTTATAGGCGCGCAATGCCGCTTGCAACTGGCGTTCGCGGCCGCCACAGTAGCGGTCGCAAATTTGGTGAAATCGGGGGGAGTGGTTGAGTTCGCTCAGGTGGGCCAGCTCGTGGCACACCACATAGTCGCGTAGCTCCTGGGGGTAAAAAACCAAAGCATACGACAGGGCGATGCGGCCCCGGGCGTCGCAATGGCCCAGCGTGCGGTGGCCGCGCGAGATGGACCACTCGCTCGGCCTTGCGCCCACTTGCTCAGCCACTTCGCGTGCGCGAGGCAGCAGCAAACGCGGAGCCACGGATGCAGCCATACGGCACAACATGCGGCTAATGAGTTCGACCGTCTCAGGAGCCTCGATGTCAAGCGCGGCGCCCACCTCGATAGAGCCTCGGGGCATCCGCAACGAAGAAATCACAAAATCAGGCTTGCGTGTCTGGCTGCCAATCTCCACCTCCAGACCAGGCATCTCAATCCGCTGGCCGATACGGTAAAGGGGCTCAGGCTTGGCCTGCGCAAGCCTCGGCATCATCGACGCGAGGATACTCCTCAACTCATCAAAGCCAATGCCTACCGGCGCGGTAACGTGCACCACGCCCCCCTTCCAGCGGGCGCGTACAGACCGCGCTCCGCCTTTCAGCATCACCTGCACCGCCCCGACCTCGCCTCCAAAGTCGTAAAGCCCCGATATGTTAACGCTTCCGCCCGCCATAAGCATTTATTCGCTCCAGTGGAGCTTGTCGCGGAGGCGGTCGGCAAAGGTGCGGCCGGGGAGGGAGACGAGGCGGATCGAGAAGGGGGCCTTGCGCAGGCTGATGGTCGAGCCGATGGGAAGGGAGGCTGCTCGGCCGTCGAGGCTGACGCGGCAAGAGCGCGCCCGGCCTTCGACAGTCACGGTTATCTCTGAGGTGTCAGACACCACCAGCGGGCGCATGCCCAGCGAATGGGCGGCCACGGGGGCTATGGCCCACACCGGTGCGGAGGGCTGAATGATGGGGCCGCCGACCGAGAGGTTGTAGGCAGTGCTGCCCGTGGGCGTGGATATTATGAGCCCGTCAGCGCGGTAAGCGGCCAGAGGGTGGCCGTTGATGTGCGTGTCAGCTATAATCATTGAGGAGTTCTCCTCTTTTGACACCGCCACCTCGTTGAGGGCGTAAGGCCACGGACCAAGCACGGGCGCGGTGACCTCGATGAGCGAGCGGCACTCGGTGGAGAAGTCGCCCCCAAGCAGGGCCGGCGCCAACGAGGGGAGCTCGGTAATGTCGGCGGCCGATAGGTAGCCGAGATGGCCGGCGTTGATGCCCAGAATAGGTATCTGCTTGTCGCCCACCCACATGCTGGTGCGCAGGAATGTGCCGTCGCCGCCGATGCTGACGGCCACGTCGGCCGCGAAATCGGGCGTGGCCACCACCTTGCGCACGGCGGCCATGCGCAGGGGCATGGCGTGGATGAGCACGTCGTAAAGCTTGCGATGCATCACCACATCGACGCCAGCCCGTGCCAGCATCTCAAGAAAAAGGCCCAAAGGCTCGGCGTATGCCTGCAGCCGGCGACTGCCGTAAATCGCGATGGTCATGGTCGGATTGTTTGGAGGGAGTTATCGAGATAAATCGAGATTATTCAAGATTAATCGGGATTAAATCAATTATTATACTTCGAGCATGCGTAGCAGCTCGTTGGCGCGGCTGCGCATCGCCTCGTCGGCCATGCCGGCAGGGCCGGCGGCCTCGAGCACCTCGTAGCCGTAGCGGGCGAGCGAACGGGCGATGGCCTCGCTGTTGCGGTGGTTGGCGCGCAGGTCCACCACGAGGCCTCCGGGGGTGCGGGGCTCCAGGGCAGTGACGTTGAGGTTGAGCACTTGCGCATTGCAGTCCTCGACGGCGCGGGCTATCTGCGAGGCGCAGTAATCGCCCTGGCGGCACTCGATGAGCAGGCGGCACTGGTCGAGGGTCGGCGGGAAAAGATGCTCAAATGCAGGACAGCCGTTATCTTTTGGCGCAAAATCTTTCGTCATGTAATAAATTCTCGCTAAATTTGCAGCTAAATCCGCTGCGTTACGTTTTCGGATACAAAATTACTGCTTTAAATCCACATTTCATATAGCCTTACTGCTATAAAATTTAAAAACATACATTTTCTGCAAAGATGACACATCTGAGCGTAAATATCAACAAGGTGGCCACCCTGCGCAACGCCCGCGGCGAGAACGTGCCCAACGTACAGCAAGTGGCCATCGACTGCGAGGCCTTCGGCGCCGAGGGCATCACAGTGCATCCCCGCCCCGACGAGCGACACATACGCCACGACGACGTGTTCAAGCTCCGCTCGCTCGTCAAGACCGAGCTCAACATAGAGGGATACCCCTCGGAGGACTTCCTTAACCTGGTGCTGAAGGCACGCCCCTCGCAGGTCACCCTCGTGCCCGACGACCCGTCGGCCATCACATCCGACGCCGGCTGGGACGTGGCCGGCCACATGGAGATGCTCACCGCAGTGGTCGACCGCCTGAAAGAGGCCAACATACGCACGTCAATCTTCGTCGACCCAGACCCCGAGCAGATCAAGCTCGCCGCCAAGACAGGTGCCGACCGAGTGGAACTGTACACCAAGCCCTACGCCGACCTCTACGAGCAGGACCCCGAAGCCGCCGTAGCCCCATACGTGATAGCCAGCGAGACGGCCCACCGCTGCGGCCTGGGCGTAAACGCCGGCCACGACCTCAACCTCAGCAACCTGGCCTTCCTGCGCCAGCGCCTGCCCTACCTCAACGAGGTGTCGATCGGCCACGCCCTCATCAGCGACGCCCTGTACCTGGGCCTCAAAGACACCATCGCCAAATACAAAGAATGCCTTAAAAAATAAGCCCCAATGACCCAAACAGCGCAAGACATCAGCATCTGGCAGCTCTGCCTCGACGGCGGATGGATTATGGTGCCCCTGGCCATCCTGGCCCTGGCCGCCATCTACATTTTCATCTACCGCGCAATCGTCATCACCAAGGCCTCGCGCATCGACGAGTCGTTTATGAAGCGCATCAGCGACTACGTGCACATGGGCGACCTGGCCAGCGCCACACGCCTGTGCAAAAACACCGACTCGCCCTACGCGCGCCTCATCCTCAAAGGCATCAACCGCATCGGACGCCCCATGGCCGACGTGCTCGCAGCCATCGAAAACACCGGCAACCTCGAGATCGCCAACCTCAGCAAGGGCCTCCCCTGGCTCGCCACCACCGCCGCCGGAGCCCCCATGCTCGGCTTCCTCGGCACGGTCATCGGCATGGTACAGGCTTTCTACCAGATAGCCCAGGCCGGCAGCACCGCCTCGATCGGCGACTTCGCCGGAGGCATCTACACCGCCCTGGCCACCACCGTGGCCGGCCTGATCGTGGGCATCGCCGCCCTGTTCGCCTACAACTACCTGGTGGCCCGCGTCAACACAGTGATGAATCTTATGGAGGCCAAGACCATGGAGTTCATGGACCTCCTTAACGAACCCGCAAAGTAATGTCGCTCAAGCAGCAGCATAGCATCCAGGCCGGATTCTCGATGGCGTCGATGACCGACATCATCTTCCTGCTCCTGGTCTTCTTCATGGCCACGTCCACATTCGTGTTCCCCACGGCCCTCGAAGTCGACCTCCCGCAGAGCGTGCAGCAGACCTCGGTCAAGCCCAAGGCGTGCGTATTCATCGACGCGCAGTCACAGATCACCGCCGCGTACGACAACGACGACTTCCGCCAGTTCGCCGCCGCCGACTCGCTCGCCCCCTACCTCATCGGCCACCTTGAGGCCGACACCACGCAGACAGCCGTAGCCATATACGCCGACCACACAGTCGAGTACGGCAAAATCGTCGAGGTGCTCAACGTCGGCGCCAAAAACGGCATCAAAATGGTACTCGCCACCCAAGTCGAGCAATAAATGAAAACCGACACCAAAGCGCGCATATGGGCCCTGGCAGGCACCGCCGTCACAGCCGTCCTCGCCATCCTGCTCTTCCTCACGGTCAAGCTCACAAAGGCACCCGCCGAGCCGCCACAGGAAGTGACAGGCAGCATTGCCCTGGCCGAAGACTTCATCGAGGTCATCGACCAGACGCCCGCTCCCGCCATGGCCGCCGACCAGCCCGCAGCAGCTCATGCCGACCAACAAGCCCAGGCGCAGCCCACATCCC
>CAMWUM010000164.1 GCA_947177435.1 uncultured Muribaculaceae bacterium | reverse complement strand
AAGGCGTTTTTGGAGGCATTTTGTTGTACGGCAATCGAAAAATCGCTAATTTTGCAACCTATTATACCGAAACGTCAAAACTATATTCCCAACCATGAGATTAGTCATAGAAGAGAGTTACGACGCTATGTCGAAATGGGCGGCCCAGTACGTGGCCGCGCGCATAAATGAGGCCAATCCCACCCCCGAGCATCCGTTCGTGCTGGGCTGCCCGACGGGCAGTTCGCCCCTGGGCATGTACCGCGAACTGGTGAAGCTCTGCAAGGAGGGTAAGGTGTCATTCGCCAACGTCGTGACCTTCAACATGGACGAGTACTGCGGCCTGCCCGAGGAGCATCCCGAGAGCTACCATTCGTTTATGTGGACCAACTTCTTCGGCCACATCGACATAAAGAAGGAGAACGTAAACTTCCTCGACGGCAACGCCGCCGACGTCGTGGCCGAGTGCAAGCGCTACGAAGACAAGATCAAGGCTTACGGAGGCGTCGACCTCTTCATGGGCGGCGTGGGCCAGGACGGCCACATCGCGTTCAACGAGCCCGGATCGTCGCTCACCTCGCGCACCCGCCAGATGGCCCTCACCACCGACACCATCATCGCCAACTCGCGCTTCTTCGAGGGCAACCTCGACGCCGTGCCCAAGACGGCTCTGACCGTGGGCGTGGGCACCGTGATGGATGCCCGCACCGTGCTGCTCCTGGTCAACGGCCACGCCAAGGCCCGCGCCCTGCACCACGGAGTGGAGGCCGGCATCAGCCAGATGTGGACCATCTCGGCCCTGCAGATGCATCCCGACGCAATCATCGCCTGCGACGAGGCCGCCTGCGACGACCTGAAGGTGTCGACATACCGCTATTTCAAGGACGTAGAGGGCAAGCGCTAAGCCTCCGCCATGGCAGACATCAAGATCGCGGGCATAATGCGCGCCGGCGCCTACTCGCCCAACCATATCGGCAACGACGCCCTGATTTTCAACATAGTGGCCGACCAGCTGCGCAAGCGCGGCTGCGAGGTGGCCGTGTACTCTGAGGAGCAGCTGGCCGCCGGAGCCGTGCGTGAGGACATCATCGTCAACATGTGCCGCGAAGAGCGATCGATCGAGCTGCTGCAGCGCCGCGAGGACCAGGGCGCGCTCGTAATCAACTCGGGCTATGGCATCGAGAACTGCGTGCGCGAGCGCATGACCCGCATCCTGCTGGGCAATAACATCCCCTACCCCCAGAGCCTGGTGGTAAACACCAACGAGAGCATCAAGGCCGAACTCGAAAAGGCCGGCTTCGGCCCCTGCTGGATCAAGCGTGCCGACTCGCGCGACCGCCACAAGGAGGACGTGTCGTACGTGCGCCACGTGGGCGAGGCCCAGGAGATGCTGCAGGAGTACTTCCTGCGCGGCATCAAGAGGGCCGTGGTCACCCGCCACCTCGAGGGCGACCTGATAAAGTTCTACGGCATCGCCGGCACGAAGTTCTTCTACTGGTTCTACCCCTTCCAGGGCCACCGCAACGGACGCCGCACCGAGGCCGACCGCGTCGACGAGCAGAGCCTGAGCTTCGACCAGGAGCAGATGCGCGCCATGTGCGAGCAGGCCGCCGACGTGCTGGGCGTGGCCATCTACGGCGGCAGCTGCATCGTCAGCACCGAGGGGCAGCCGAGCATCATCGACTTCAACGACTGGCCCAGCTTCGCGCCCTGCCGCGCCGAAGCCGGCCCGCAAATCGCGCGCGCGATATTATCAATGATTAAAGCATACAAGAAGCAATGAAGGACCGCAAGCCATCGCCCGAGGCCATCAAGGCCTTCCCCCTGCTGCCGAGGCTGATAGCCACGTCGTTCGGCGCCGGGTTTCTGCCGGTGATGCCCGGCACGTGGGGCGCCCTGGCGGCCATCGTGCTGTGGCTGCCGCTCTACATCTGGTGCCACCAGCCCGTGGTCTTCACCGTCACCCTGGCGGCGCTCGTAATCTACACCGTGGCAGGCACGTGGGCCAGTTCGCTCTCCGAGCGCTACTGGGGCAAGGATCCTGTGGTGGCCTGCGCCGACGAGACCGTGGGCCAGTGGCTGTCGATGCTCCCCATCGCCGGATACGCCGACGGCGCGCCCTGGTGGCTGATACCGCTGTCGCTGGGCCTGTTCCGCTTCTTTGACATCTTCAAGCCCTTAGGCATCAGACAGATGGAACGCCTGCCCCGAGGCTACGGCATGATGGCCGACGACATCCTGTCAGGCATCTACAGCGCCGCCATCATCCTGGTTATCAATTATTTCTTAAAGGTGTGGCCATGGTAAAGAAGAGCGACAACCCCAAGCGCCCCCTGGGCGAGCGCCTGCGCTCGCTGACCTGGAAAGGCCTCGTCAAGAAGTTCATGAACTCCGACGGCCTGATAGCCACGTTCTTGCGCTCGGGCGTGTCGTCGCAGTTGGCGTCGATTGTCGACCTCTCGCTTGGCTTCGTGCTCTTCAGCTGGTGCGGCTTCGACGCCCTGATAGCCACCGCCATAGGCGCCATTGCCGGCGGAGCGGTCAACTGCGCCATCAACTATAAGTTCACCTTCCACGCCGAGGGCTGCCCCTGGTCGGCCGTCATCATCAAATACACTATGGTGTGGGTAGGCTCGCTGCTGCTCAACTCGTTCGGCACCGACTGGCTCAACACCCTCTTTGAGAACATGCCATGGCTCGCCACGCTGGGCGTCACCACCAAGGGCTGCTACGCCGCCGCCCGACTGATCGTGTCGCTGCTGGTGTCGTGGTTCTGGAACTTCCTGCTGCAGCGCTACTTCGTGTACGTGCCCACCCGCTTTGACAAGTACGCCGTCAGGCTTTTCCGCATATTCGATCCTCATAACCGCGCCGACAAGGAAGACGGCGACTCAGTACAGCAATAAACTCATTATCTTACATAGCAATGTCAATCAAGCAATCAGCAAAATCTGTCCGCGACGCTTTGCAGCAGGGCATATACTGGGTAATCAACCCGTTTGTAAGGTTTTTGATTAAGATAGGCGTAACGCCCAACATGGTGACAGCCATCGGATTTCTCGGCGCGGCAGCCGCCACCGCCCTGGTGGTGTGGGCCGGATACGACGCCGGAGCCGACGGCGGCAGCATCGACTATTTGCTCATCACCCTGGCAGGCGCCCTGAGCATCGCCTTCTCGCTCTTCGACATGCTCGACGGCCAGGTGGCCCGCATCGGCGGCAAGTCGTCGAGGTTCGGCGCCATGTTCGACTCGGTGCTCGACCGCTACGGCGAGCTCGTCACCCTCGGCGGCATAGCATATTACCTGATGCAGGCGGGCATGCCCATCGGCGGCCTCATCACTTTCCTCGCCCTTGTCGGCAGCCTGATGGTCAGCTACGTGCGCGCACGCGGCGAGGGCCTGGGCGTGGTCTGCAAGATTGGCTTCATGCAGCGCCCCGAGCGCGTGGTGGTCACCAACTTCTGCCTCCTCGGCACCGGCATCTGCGGCCTGCTGGTCAAGGAGATGCCGTTCGACCCCAACTACATCCTCATCGTGGGCATGGCATTCATCGCCGTATTTGCCAACATCACCGCCATTGCCCGCATAGCATACTGCAAAAAAGCCCTGCAAAATGAAGACAAGCAGTAAGGCTATCCTCTGGGCCCTCGGAGCCCTGATCGTATGGCTGCTGGTCACCTACCTGTTTATCGGCCTGCGCCCCGAACACATGGTGATAGCCGTAGTGCTGTGCGCCATGTTCTTCATCTGCGGCGCCACGCGTCGCCTGATGGTGGCCTTGCTGCCGTTCATCATCTTCGCCGTATCGTACGACTGGATGAACCTCCTGCCCAACTACCAGGTCAACTCCGTTGACATCCAGGGGCTCTACACCACCGAAAAAGCCCTCTTCGGCATCTCCACGGCCCAGGGCGTCCTCACCCCCAACGAATTTTTCGCCGCGCACACATCCAAGATAATGGACTTCATGGGCGGCATCTTCTACCTCTGCTGGGTGCCCGTGCCGGTGCTCTTCGGCCTGTGGCTCTACTTCAAGAAGCAGCGCGCCGAATACCTGCACTTCTCCATCGTGTTCCTGCTGGTCAACCTCATAGGCTTCGCCGGATACTACATCCACCCCGCCGCCCCGCCATGGTACGTGGCCAACTACGGCTTTGACTTTATCGAGGGCACGCCCGGCAACGTGGCCGGCCTCGGAGCCTTCGACCGGATGACCGGACTGACAGTCTTCGACGGCCTATACGGGCGCAACGCCAACGTGTTCGCCGCCGTGCCGTCGCTCCACTCGGCCTATACGCTCATCGCCTTCATCTATGCCCTGCGCTATCGCCGCACAGTGGGCTGGGCATGGATCATCGCCCTCGGCATCATCACCGCAGGCATTTGGTTCACAGCCGTGTACACATCGCACCATTACGTCATCGACGTGCTCCTGGGCATCTCGTGCGCTCTGGTGGGCTTCCTACTCTTCGAGTACGGAATAGTGCGCATCCCCGCCTTCGGCCGATTCATGCACAAGTACGCTAATTACATCTCAGCCAAATCCGACAAATAATGGCAACCGAAATAGAATCTGAAGAGATACGCCCCGACGTACTCAACTACGACGACATACGCCAGCTCGTGCCCAAGCTTGACGGCCACGAAAAGCTCGTCAACTGGGCCCTGAAATTCCTGTCGGTCGACAAGGTCAACGACATCCACCGCCGATTCTGCGACACGCCCGGCCCCGAGTTCGTGCGTCGCATGCTCTTCGACGGATTCAAGGTACGCCTGCGCATCGACAACGAGCAGGTGCTCGACCACCTGCCCGAGGGTGCGTTCATCACCGTCAGCAACCACCCCTTCGGCGCCCTCGACGGCATCATCCTCATCCACCTCATCGCATCGCGCCGCCCCGAATTCCGCGTCATGGTCAACCTCATCCTCAACAAGATATCGGCCATGCGTCCCAACTTCATCGCCGTCGACGCCTGGGCCACCGACGACCCCGAGAAGCGCAAGGTGTCAGTGGCCGGCATCCGCAAGGCCATGTCCATGCTGCGCAACGGCGAGCCCGTCGGCTTCTTCCCCGCCGGCGCCATGAGCAAGATCAACTGGCGCGGCCGCCTCAAAGACCGCCCTTGGCAGGAGTCGGTGCTCCAGATCCTCCACCGCGCCAAGGTGCCCGTAATCCCCATCTTCTTCCACGGCACCAACAG
>CAMWUM010000163.1 GCA_947177435.1 uncultured Muribaculaceae bacterium | reverse complement strand
TCACCGCGCCGCCGAGCGCGAGTTCGTCCTCCTCCCCCTCGCCCAGCTCGGCGGCACCCTCAATTGCTAATTGAGGGTGAGGGTGAGGCCGGCTGTGAGCCAGCAGCGGGGCATTTCCAGGCCGCCGTAGTCGAAATAGCGGGTACCGGTGAGGTTAGTCGCCTCGGCGTAGGCCGACATGCGGCGCCCCCAGAACGAGTACGTCGCCTTGGCGTCGAGCAGGAAATAGGGGCGGTAAGGCCGAACGGCGCCCGAGCGGTCGGCGTAGTTGCCGATGCGGTCGTAGAGCGTGCCCGTGAGCGACAACGTCAGGCGCGGAGCCGGCGTGAAGTCGGCACGCACCGAAGCCTTGTTGCGCATATAGTCGAGGGCGTACTTCGAGATTACGTCGCGCTCGCCGGCGTCGTGGCTCTGCGTAATCCAGCCGTACGACACTTGCACAGCCCTGAGCCAGCGCCAGCGCGGCGCGTATGCGGCCGTGGCCTCGATGCCATAGGTATCCATCTTCGACAGCTGAGTGGCTCGCCAGGGAGCGTCGGCATTGTCCTTAACCCAGTCGATCAGGTTCTGCCCGTGGCGGTAGTAGGCGTAGAGGCGGCCAGAGAGCGGGCCATTGCCATAATCAGCGCTTACGTGCCACGTCACCGCCTGCTCAGGACGCAGGTTGTGGTCGCTGATGTAATTGGTGGCCGTGTAATAAAGGTCGGTGAACGTGGGCAAGCGCATCGACTTGACTCCGCCGGCATCGAGTTGCCAGGCGTCGGTAATCTGCCATCCCGCCGTGGCGCTCCACAGGCCCACGTCACCAAAAGGCGAATGGCTGTAGCCACCGGAGGCCGCCACGTAAGCCGGCCCGAAGTCCTTGCGGTGGCGCAGCGTGGCGTTTACCACCGAGCGGCTGGCGGCATGGTTGTATTCGATGCTGCCGATGCGCTTGGGGGCGACGAGGTCGCCCATCACCGTGCTCCAGATGTGGTTGTAGGCCCAGTCGGCCGAAAGGGTCGTCTTTCCGGCCACCCACTGGCGCGAGCCGGAGAGCTCGGCGCCCCAGTTGTCAGTGATGTGGTGGTTGAACGGCACCTTCGACGGGTCGCCCTTGATGAGCTCAAACTGGTCGGTGTTGAGGCGGTAGCTGAGGCTTGCGGCCCACTGCCACGGGCCGGCCGAGCCCTGCCACTTGGCCGAGGCCAGGGCGGTCGATGTCTTTTCGTACTGGCTGGGATAGGCCAGCGAGTAGAAGCCGTTGGAGTCGAAGCTGCGGTGCTGATAGCCGGCCTGCACGTCGAGGCCGCGCCACTGGGCGCGGGCGTAGGCGTTGACATTGGTAAAGCCGGTGTACTCGATGTAGCCGCCCGAATTTCTGAACGAGGCGGCGGCCATCGTCGACAGGTCACCGCGCGTCAGGTTGCCGGCCGCAGCCACATAGCCGTACTCGTGCATACCGCCGGCCATTTCGGCCCTGAGGCTGTTGGGCTCAAGCGCCGACGTGGAGATGTCGATGGCGCCCGAGTAGGCTCCTACGCCGGCCACGCCGTCGAGCACGGCGATTGACGAGACGATGCCCATGTCTACGGGCAGCGAGTGGGATTGGTGGCCGGTACGCGCATCAGTGAAGTTGATGCCGTTGAGCGTGACCATCGACTGGTCGACCGTGCCGCCACGGATTAGGAAATCGGACTGGACGCTTCTGCCCCCGCGCTCGCGGACGTCGACGGCGGGCGAGACGCGCAAGGCCGACTCTACTGTCGGCAGCGCAGCCGCGCCGTCAAGGCTCCGGCTGAACACAGGAGTTTGCGTCGTCAGGCTGCGCGTGCTTGTCGCTCGCGTGCCCGTCACGCCGACGCTCTGGAGCTCGATCGAGGCGATCGAGTCGGCATCGGCCGGAGCCTCACTCTTGCCGTCGGCCGCGCGAGCCACCATACACATGGAGGCAGACAGCACGCCGATGGTCACGCGCAGGCCCAGGGAGGCAAATATGCCGTAACCCTTGCGGCTCCAACGCTTGAAGCAAGGCACCGTTGCAAACTGCAACTGTTGTTTCATTGGGTAAAAAAAATGAAATGGTTATGCGTCAAAATTGACGCGCAAAATTAGCAAAAATTCGGCAAAACAATCTGCTTTTGCTGCAATCTCTAACGTCTTTGCGTACTTTAACATTTTATAATTATTGCAAAACATTGTCATAAATCACTATCCATCAACAATAAAAACCAACCGAACAACGTATATATTAAAAAACTATGTTGGATAACATATGAAATAATTTGTTGGGGTCGGAAAAAAGGCCGACCTTTGTACCGCAAACCTGAAATAATCTTTTTTACCTTAGAAATTGTACCTATTGGAAACCTTAAAAAAGGACTCTGCGAAGAGTCTTTTTTTATTTATATACCAATTATAAAAGGCCGCGTCCTGGCTAGGGCGCGGCCTTTATTATCGGGAAATGGGGATTGATTACTTGACGCAGACCTTCACGCCGCCTGCAACGTAGATGCCGGGGGTGAGAGGACCGAAGCTGATGGCCGAGCCATCGCTGACAGCGCTGCCTACCTGAGCGCCAAGCGCGCTGTAGACGTTGACAACGGTGCCGGCGGGCGCAATGACGGTGATTACGCCTGCGCTGGCCGAAACCACGGCCTTACCGCCTTCCACTCCAGCTATCGACGATACTGAGACATTGAAATCCATCGTGTCAGCCTTGGAAGCGAAGCTGTACTCGCTGACGCTGGTGATTGTCTCGCCGTTGAACTTGACATCAATGGCATAGACATCAGAGAATTCGGGGACGGTCACCGAGTAAGCGCCATTCTCGTCAGTGAAAGTCGAGACGGTGTTTTCGCCGGAAGTCAACGTGATCTCCACGCCGGCGAGCAGGCTGTTATCCTCAAGTTCGTTGATGACGGCGCCCGAAAGCGTGGCCGTGCGGTCAAGGAAGTTGAGGACGAAGTCATTCACCTTCTCCAGTCCTTCCTCGGGGTTGAAAGTCACCTCTTCCTCAGCATACGCAGCATACTCCTCGGCCTCGGCGGTGAGCTCGTATATGAGGCCCACGTTGGCAATGTTCATCGAGTAGTTGCCCTCGGCATCGGTCAGCGACTGATAGAGGATGTCGTCAGAGGTGTATTTTACGAGCGCGTTCTCAATCGGTTCGCCGAACTCATTAGTTACATTGCCCTTGGCAACGACCACGTCCTTGGCTACGGTGAAGTAGGTTACCGGGTAGCCGGCACGGTAGATGTTCCATGCGGGCTCGTCGTCGAGGTCCTCGGCAAACTCCTTCTTATTGGTGATGACACGGTTGTCATAGATATCGTTCCAATAGTCGTATACGCTGTTGTCAACAGTGCAGAACACATGGCTTGACGCATCGCCCTCGGCAAGCTCGCGCTGGTCGATCATAATGCGCACCGACTTGCCCTCGTAGGTGAAGGGAACATTGAAATTGATAGTGAACACAGGCTCGTATACCTTGGCCGAGTTATCGCCAACCACGGGGAATTCGTATTCGCCATCGTACACGAGAGTCATGTCAGCCTTATCGGCAGCCACGACGTTGTTCGGGTCGTAGCCCTCGTCCTCAGTGTTCTGAATCCATACCTTGACATTGCGGGTGAGCGCGGCAGTGTTGTAGCCGGTGAACGTGAAGCCGGTAATCTTCACACCCTCATCCATGCCGAGCTGGTCAGCGCGGTATACGATCTGGCTCTGGGCGTTATAGTAAGTGTTTAGGGGGTCGGTGGTGGTGATCTTGACGTCGCCAACCTGATAGGTGGCTTCAGCCTTCTCCTCGCCTACGGTGAACTCAAACGAAGAGAGTTCCACGCGGTCTTCGCCCGACACGAATACGAACGCCCCGGTGAAGTCACCCTCGGCATGCGGGGTAAAGCGGAGTTCGAACGTAGTCTCGTCGCCTTTGAGCATTTCCGGGGTCTCGGCAGCGCTTGCCACTTCCTCGCCGTTGACTTCGAGCAGCACGGAGTAATCGGCCTCAGCCTTGTCCAGGAGGTTGCGAAGAGTGATGTTGCTGATGTAGCGTGTATTGACCTGTCCGGCATCTGGCAGGCCGCAAGTCACTACATAGAGGTCATGAGCCTTCTCCACCAGCTTGCCGCCATGGATGTTGTCGAGACGGGCGCCGCCGGCCTCGAATGCCACGTAAGCCTCTCCGGCAGGCATATCTACGGCGAAGAGCTTGAACTCATAAGTGCCGTAGCCCGAGCCGGTGGGCTTGTCAACGTTGAATCGGCTGTCGGCGTCGGTGGCGGTATTTGCGTCGATAGTCTTTACGAGAGTCCAGTTGACGCGGTCGGTTGACGTGTAAACTTTGAGTACGGAAGAAATATTATCGGTCTTCGAGGCCATGAAGGCGATTTTGTCGCCCTCCTCAAACATCAGCGCGGGAGTGACGACGCGGTCAGTGTAGCTCGTCGAGCACTCGATGTATTTCGCGCCGCCAAGCGGCTGAAGGGCAGCAGGCACATCCTTGATGTTCCAGTTCTTGCCTACAATCATGCCTTCGGGCGTGCCCTCGGCTTCGAAATCCTGAGCGTATTCACCCTCGGCTGTCAGATAGCCGACCAGCTGGTAGGCAACTTCGCCGAGTACTGCATCGACAAAAGTGATTGAGCCTGTCTTGAGGCCGGGCTGGCCTGCAAGGGCAATGTCTACGGAGAGCTTCTCGCCGGACTCAAGGGTAAACGGCTCAACACTGGAAGTAAATCCCTCGGTAAGGTTGATGGCCGATACGGTCATGGGGGCGGTGCCCTGGTTCCACATCCACAGCGTGCGCGAAGTGCCTTCGGGACCTGCTCCGATGGTTATGGCATCGGTGATGTTGACGTCATTGTAAGCCGACTGGTTGGAAGAATTGGTTTCGAAGTACATAAACTTCGGAGCGGGGAGATAAGGAATGACGGTGAAGTAACCCAGCGAAGCCTCGATGGCGTTGGTCAGCGCGTGCGAAATCACAACGCGGTAGTTATTGGACGTGGTGCCCTCCTTAACTACTGGGGTACCAGTCATTTCAAACTCTTTCTCGACCTTAGCGCCGCAGGGGATGGCATCGGTGAGATTGCCCGTGCCGAAAAGGGTATTGTCGGCGGTATAGTTGTAAAGCTCCACCTTGAAGCCCTCTTCTGAGGCTTCGAAGTCAATGTCGCCGTCGTTTTCGATTGTGACATTGAAC
>CAMWUM010000162.1 GCA_947177435.1 uncultured Muribaculaceae bacterium | reverse complement strand
GAGGATAAGTGAGATATTTTCAGTAACTTTGCGCAATTATGCGTATACGGATATTCATAGCAGCGATTTTGACGGCTTGTGCCTCGGCCTTCGGCTTCAACGCCGACAGCCTCAGGGTGAGCTTTGTCAATTTCTACCCCGGGAGCGATATATGGACTCTCGAGGGCCACTCGGCGCTAAGGCTGCAGTTTCCGGGCGACTCGCTCACCGGCAAGTTTGACCTGGCTGTCAACTATGGCATATTCGATTTCAACCAGTCCGATTTCGTGTACCGCTTTGTCAAAGGCGAGACCGATTACCGTGTGGAGGCTTATGATTGGAGTTGGTGTGAGAATGACTATGCCAGCGAAGGGCGCCGCATCGTGGAGCATCCCCTGCGGATGGATTCGCTGCAAAAGGCTCGCCTATTCGATTTGCTGCTGATTAACCTCCAGCCTGAAAACCAAACGTATAGGTATAATTACGTCAAGGACAACTGCGCCACCCGCCCACTGCGTATTGTGGAGCTTGCCATTGGCGATTCGATTATTCTCAGCACTCCGGAGTGCGAAGCCGTTTCAAAAGATGACGAAACGTCATTCCGCGACGTGATGCGCCACTATCACCGCAACTATCCGTGGTACCAGTTGGGCATCGACCTGGCTCTCGGAAGCGGCATCGACTACCCTATCGACAGCCGCGAGATGTCATTCGCGCCCGTGCTGCTCGATTTGCAACTGCTGAATGTTACAGTCTCGGGCCACAGGCTGACCGACGAACCTATTATTATTAATGAAGGCCACGACGCCACCGACGGCCCTACACCCTGGTATGCCACGCCAATGTTCGTGTTCTGCATGGTGCTGGTTGCCATCACTTTGATTACTTGGCGTGACATGCGCCGCCGCAAAGTGACGCGGTGGGTAGATGCAGTACTGTTCTTTGTGTACGGTCTGGCAGGCTTGCTCCTCTCTTTCCTGATATTCGTGTCAAGCCACGAGGCCACCTCACCCAACTGGCTCTATCTCTGGCTCAATCCCCTGTGCCTTATCGTACCAATATTCATCTGGACTAAAAAAGGACAACGGGTAGTATTATATTACTATTATATCAACACAGCTTTAATTCTGACGATGGCCATAGCGTGGCCATTCACAGGACAAAGCGGCAACGTGGCCTTCGCGCCCTTAATCGCATGTGATGTCATGCGCTCTTTAAGCTATATTTATGTCTATCGAAAAAATAAAAAGAAAACGAACCGTTAACATCTCGGAGAGATTGCTGACCGCTTTGGTCTTCTCCCTGATCTCCGCCGGGGCCTCAGTGGCCCAGCAGGCTCAGGGACAGCCCAAGCTCGTCATCGGCATCATGGTCGACGACCTGCAGAGCGAGTACGTCGAAATGCTTCGCGACCACTTCGGCCAGGACGGATTCAACCGCCTGCTTAACGGCGGAGTGCTGATAGCCAACGCCGACTACGGCTCGTCGCTCGACACCGAGGCCGCCACCGCTGTCATATTCACTGGCGCGGCCCCGTGCATCAACGGCATCCCGGCCGGAGAGGTGTACGACCGCACGCTCATGCGCGGCACCAACGTGATGCACGACGCATCTACCCCTGGCACCTACACATCGCAATCGCTCTCGCCTTCGGCCTTGGCGGTCACCACCATAGGCGACGAGGCAAAAATCTCGTCACGCGGACTTAACTACGTTTATTCCATCTCGCCCTCGGCCGCGCAGGCCGTGATAATGTCGGGCCACATCGGCAACGCATCCATGTGGCTCAACGACGCCAACCTGTGCTGGGCTACGTCGACCTATTACAAGGAGCCGCCCACAACCATCGAGATGCGCAACAGCTTCAACTCCCTGCGTTCGCGCATCGACACGATGATATGGACGCCTGCCAAGTCCGTCGAGGCTTACCCGCTGCTGCCGGCCAACTCGATGAAGTACCCGTTTAAGCATGTACTTAAATCGTTTGGCTCCGACCGCAACCGCGTGTTCCGCAATTCGCCTAAGGCCAACGACGAGGTCACAAGCTTCGCCATTGAAAACATCGAAAAGCTCAAGCTCGGCCAGCACGAAGGCGTCGATATGATTAACGTAGCCTACACGCTCCGCCCGTTCGCATACGGCAAGAGCACCGACGCACGTTACGAACTGATGGATTCATACTACAGACTCGACCAGAACCTGGCACAACTGTTCCGGGCAGTCGACAAGGCCGTAGGCATCGACAACGCCGTAATCTTCGTTGCAGCCACTCCTCCCGCCCCTCGCACCCGTCGCGAGGATCAGCGCTGGCAACTGCCCTACGGAGAATTTTCCACCGAAAAAGCCATCTCGCTCCTCAACCTCTACCTGATCGCCAAGTATGGCAACGGTGAATGGGTGAGCGGGTACCACAACGGACAGTTCTTTCTCAACACAAAGGAGATTGAGCACAAGCATATCAACATCGAGGATATCCGCATCGACTGCGCTCGCTTTCTCGAGCGCATGGCCGGTGTCACCAAAGCCATATCCATCGACGAAGTAATCGACGCCAAGTCTGCATCCAACGAGCAGCTGCGCCAAAGCGTGTCGCTCGCTCAGGCAGGCGACATACTCATACAAATAATGCCCGGCTGGCAGATTGTCGATGATTTCAATTCGGCCAACCGCACTGAAAAAGTGGAGCGCATGGCTTCGACCTACGCTCCGGTCTACATCCTGGCTCCGGGCGTGGCCCAGCGCACCATCGACACTCCAGTCGACGCGCGCTCCATCGCCCCGACCGTCACCCGCCTGTTGCGCATACGCTCGCCCAACGGTTCGTCGGCCCCGGCTCTAATCTTATAATATATTATCCCATAACGCAAATAAAACAACCACTATAATGTCAATCCTTTCATTCGTTAAAAAGATTTTTGGCGACAAGCAGTCACGCGACGACAAGCAGTACTGGCCAATAGTCTACCAAATCTTCGCCGTTGAGAACGGCAACGCCAACCTTGAGGAGGTCAACTGGCCCGCAACTAAGTCAGATATTGACAAGGCTAACAAAGATGCCGCCGATTACCTGGCTCAGTACGTCGTCGACGTCTTTGCCCAAGCCGATGCCCACTTCATCGCCGACGCAGCCGTCAAGGCCATCGAGAGCGGCGCTGAATCTGCCGCCGACGTAGTCAAGGCTGTAAAAGAAGCCAACCTTTGCTTCGACCCCAACATCAAGCCCCTGGCCGAAGCCCTGACCGACAGCGACTACACCGCCCTGGCCGAGACAATCCTCACCGCCCACGCCGAGCGCAAGCAGGCGCTGGATAATGTGGCCGCCAAGACCAAAGAACTCACTACAGCCGAGGCTAAGGACGGCGAGACCGCCGAGAAAGAAACTCCCGAGGCCGAGGCACAGCAAGACCAGGAGCGCGCCACTCAAAAGCGCGAACTTGAGCGCCTGGCCACCGAGGCCCAGGCAGCATACGAGGCCAAGGTCAACGAAGCCGCAGCCGAGATTGCCAAGAAGTTCGCCTCAGCCGAGGTCAAGACCTATATCAAAGACTACTCTCTCCCTGAGTTGCGCCACGTCATCGACTGCGTGCGCCACGACATCGCAGCTGCCACCGCCCCCGGCGAGCTGGAAATCGTAGAGGTAAAGAAAGACATCGAGGTTATGCCCATCGACCAGCGCCAGGCGCTGTGGGACAACGTTGACCACATCGAAAAGTCAATCCTCGACATCATCGAAGACAAGCTCAACTACCACCTGCCCGTCGTATTCGCCATCGTGCGCGAGACGGCCAAGCGATTTGCCAACAATGCCGAGTTCACTCTGCCCGCCACTCAGATGGACCGCGAGCTCGCAGCCAAGGGCCACGACTTCGTGCGCATCGAGGGCGACAATGCCATCTGGCAAAACCACTGGGTGGCCGCAGGCAACGAAATCACCTGGGACATGGTACATTATCCCGTGCAGTTCTACGGCGGCATCGTGCTCCATCAGGGCAAGATTGCTGAGATGGCCACTGGCGAGGGCAAGACCCTCGTGGCCACCCTGCCCGTGTTCCTGCGCTCGCTTTCAAAGCGCGGCGTGCATGTGGTCACTGTCAACGACTACCTGGCCAAGCGCGACTCGGAGTGGATGGGCCCGCTCTATATGTTCCACGGCGCGTCGGTCGACTGCATCGACAAGCACCAGCCCAACACCGCCGAGCGTCGCAGGGCTTACCAGTGCGACATCACCTTCGGCACAAACAATGAGTTCGGCTTTGACTACCTGCGTGATAACATGGCCATGTCGCCCGACGACCTGGTGCAGCGCAAGCATTACTACGCCATCGTCGACGAGGTTGACTCCGTACTTATCGACGACGCTCGTACTCCTCTCATCATCTCCGGTCCCGTGCCCAAGGGCGACGACCAGATGTTCGACCAGTTCAAGGCCAACGTCCAGAAGGTAATCGCCGCTCAGGAGCGCCTCTTTACCACTACATTCAACGAGGCTAAGAAGAAACTTGCCAGCGAAGACAAGGAGGAAGTCAAGGAGGGCGCCATGCTGCTGCTGCGTTGCCATAAGGCCCTGCCCAAGAACAAGAACCTGATCAAGTTCCTCAGCCAGGAGGGCATGCGCAAAGTGCTGCTCGACACCGAGAACCACTATATGGAAAACAACTCGGCCGAGATGCACATTGTCACCGACCCCCTCTACTTCATCATCGACGACAAGAACCGCAGCGTCGAGCTGACCGACAAGGGCATCGACGAGCTGACCGGCACGTCGCAAGACCCGCAGTTCTTCGTTCTCCCCGACGTCGCCACCGAGCTCAGCCAGCTCGAACACATCGCCGACCTCAACGAGCGCCAGGCCAAGAAGGACGAAATCATGCAGAACTACTCCGTGAAGTCGGAGCGCGTGCACACCGTCAGCCAGCTTCTCAAAGCGTACACTCTCTTTGAGAAAGAGATCGAATACGTCATCGACGACGGAAAGGTGAAGATCGTCGACGAGCAGACAGGCCGTATCATGGAGGGCCGACGCTACAGCGACGGCTTGCACCAGGCCATCGAGGCCAAGGAGAATGTGAAGGTCGAGGCCGCCACTCAGACATTCGCCACCATCACCCTGCAGAACTTCTTCCGCATGTACCACAAGCTCGCTGGCATGACCGGCACCGCATCGACCGAGGCCGAGGAGTTCTGGGATATCTACAAGCTCGAAGTCGTTACCATCCACACCAACAAGCCCCTGGCCCGCGTCGACCTCAACGACCGCATCTACCGC
>CAMWUM010000161.1 GCA_947177435.1 uncultured Muribaculaceae bacterium | reverse complement strand
GCGCCGCGCCGCCGTTGATAGAATGCGTTACTTTCGTCTCGCGGCCCAGCGCGTCATAGGAGTAGGCGTAGGCCTCGGTCACCGATTGCGACTCCGAGCGGCTGTGGCGCCTCTCCACGGCGCGGGGCGTCTGGTCGAAGTTGTAGGCGGTGAGCACGTGGTCGACGTATCCGTACTGGTTGTATCCGCTCTGCTGCACGGGATTGCCCAGCAGGTCGTAGTAGGACACGGACAGCCTGCCGGCCTGCCTCATGCCGGTGGCGCGCCCCTTGGCGCTCGAGTGCCTGGCGCCGCCGGCGCCAAGGAAGTCGAGCCCGGCGTCGTCGGAGCAGAAGCCGTAGTCGTCGTAATAGGTGGCGATTGCCGGGTCGGAGGGCTGGAACTGGCCCTGCACCTCGTAACCGCAGGGCGACGAGGCGCTGCGGACGGCCACGGGGCCTGCCGATGCTGCCTCTCGGGCCTGAGTGGCTGTCATGACCGCCTCGCCCTGCAAGGCCGGGCGCTTGTGGCCGTCGAGAATGGTGTAGGACCACGCGCCGCGGGCGCGCTGGTTGCCGTCCTGGGTGAACACCGGCGTGCCCTCGCTGTCCTCTCCGGTACAAATTACATTTTTATTTGCCAACATCATTCGTACTCTTTGAATATGGGCACTAACACTCGATAATAAGCCAATGGATCGATAAATGCAACTGGTGCATAATGTGGTTCTGAAAAGTCTTCCACGGCCAATTTCATATATGTATTATACGTATCCCCAACCATCAAAAATACCATATAGTACAGTGGTTTAGTCTCTATTGGAAATTCCAAGTATGGATGATTGCAGTATATGCGTGCGTGTTGGTCAAAATACTCATAAAAACACTCCCTACCCTTGTAGTCTTGCCTTTTGTAAAGTAGTTCTATATAAACTACGTCCTCATCCCCAAAGTGCGCGGTCTCATAAAAGTAACGATCACAGAATGCATTGAACTTTTCTGCATAAGGTATGTTAACAAAAGTGAAAGAGCTGGTCGCTAATAGATATGCCAAATTTGAACACAGTATATCGTCGCATTTTGACTCAATAAGCCCAACAGTGTCTATAATTGCATACAGATTGAGCCCACGGTCTTGCAAGACGATTTTGACGCGATCTGCGCTTATGGTATCAACGGCGTAGACCTTATGAGATCCATCAATATTGTAATATTCAGGACACGCATGCACATTGTCTTCTATTGACCATCTTTGATAGCTGTTCAAGTAGTCTTTAAAATATTCTGTGTCTTTATAACTTTGGGCTTTGATTGTCAAACCCACAACAGAAAATAATACTATAACAACTATTTTTAATTTCCATGTTTTCATACCAACCAGTCGATGTTCGTTATTGTGTAGTTTCATTGTCGTTTTTCACGTTCGATCCACCTATCAACAATCAATTGAAGTTCGTAATTGGAAACTTTAATATTTGAACCGCGTTGAAGTTCACTTTCGTTCATCAGTCCAGAGTAACTATGAAGGAGTCCAAGCGTATGCCCTACTTCGTGTGCTCCTGTTAGTGAAAATGACTTATTCTCTCTTACACTAATGAACGCCTTACTTGCCGTTGTGCCATTAACATTGTACGGTACCTCGTAAGTTTTTTTTTCCTGTTGATAATAATCATTAAAAGTCTTATCGTCTTTAACTTCATACGAGTTGTATTTGTATTCTTTAGTTTCAGAGGATGATATATTCACTTTGTCCTGGAATTTGTTTTTTTTTGTGGTTTGCAGTTGAGGATCCTGGGAATCGACAACCTGTACCGTCAAATTAAAGCATATCTTGTATCCATCGTACTTAGCCTGACCGCTTAGTTTATTCCATACCTCAACAGCACTCTTGGCAGATGCTTCCGAGGCTTCATCAACAAAGTATACTGCCTCTACAGTATAAGTACTGTCATTTTCGTTTTTTATTACTACGTAGTTCTCACCGGTCGGGTCTATGGCGTTTGCGGGGTTGGCGGCGCAGTAGAGGTAGGGTGAGAGGTGGGGGTAGTCCTCGCACTTGGGGTCCATGCTGGTGAACTGGGCGGCGGGGGAGTAGAGGGCGCGTGGGCCAAAGTCGTAGAGGTTGACGCCGGCGGCTGTCAGGCGCTCCTTGCCGCCGTACTTGTAGGGCTGCGTCTGCTGGATGCTGCCCGTCTCGTCGGGCATCTGCATGCCGTAGGGGTAGTAGCTGCTGGACTCTTCGACCGTGCCGTCCTCGGCCACAACGGCGCGGACGCTGCCCAGGTAGTCGCGCAGGAAGTAGTAGGCGGTGTCGCCCTTGATGTAGCCGTATGTGTGGCGCATGGAGGCGGTCATCTTCGTTATGGATTAGTTAACGGCCACAAATATAGTGCTTTTTGGAGGCAAAATCAAATATTATGCCGGATTTAAGTGTTTTTAGCGGTTTTGGGGCTTTCGGACAGGAGCACAGGAGAAACAGGAGGTGCTCATGTCTTAAATCTGCATCAATATAATTTACCCGATGGGGATTATTGGGCTTCGGGGGTGCGGATTTGGATGAGCTCGAGGCGGGTGGCTGTCTTTTTGATGATGGTGAACAGCAGCGGGCCCAGGGCGATGGTCTCGCCTGTGGCGGGGATGGCTCCGGTGGCGTTGAAGATGTAGCCGGCCACGGTCTGGTACTCGTCGGCTTCGGGGATGTCTAGGCCGCAGGCTTCGTTGATCTGCTCGATTTCGCATCGGCCGGAGCATTCGTATAGGCCGGGGCCGAGCTGGCGTATGGAGGGCTTGTTTTTGTCGTGTTCGTCCTGGATTTCGCCGAAAATTTCCTCGACGAGGTCTTCGAGGGTGACGAGTCCGGCCATGCCGCCGAACTCGTCGACGACCACGGCCAGCGAGCGGCGCTCCTTGAGCATGCGGCGCATCATCTTGTTGGCCAGCAGGGTCTCGGGGGCGAATATGACGGGCTTGACGCGCTGGCGCCAGTCCTGCGCGGGGTCGAAGAGCTCGCTTACGTGGATGTATCCGACGATGTCGTCGATGTCGTTGTCGTAGACCAGGATTTTTGAGCGGCCGGTGCGGGTGAAAAGCTCGGAGAGCTCGTCGCGAGTGGTCTCGTTGATGTTGGCGGCCACGATTTCGTTGCGCGGGGTCATGCAGTCGCGCAGGTGGGTTTCGGAGAAGTCGAGGGCGTTCTGGAAGATTTTGACCTCGTTCTCTACCAGTTCTTTTTTCTCCTCCATGTTGTCGATGGTCTCTTCGAGGTAGTCGTTGAGGTCGTCGATCGAGAGTTTGCCGGTGCGTGTGGCCGTAGACTCGGCGCCGAAAAGCTTCATCAGCGAGATCGACAGCCAAGAGGCGAAGCGCGATATGGGGTAGAAGAGGATGTAGAAGAAGAATATGAACGGCGCGAAGAATTTGAGCGAGTTGTTGGGGTTGACGCGAAACACGGTCTTGGGCAGGAATTCGCCCACCAGCAGGATGACGCCCGTCGACACGAGAGTCTGGATGACAAGGTGCAGGGCTTCGCTGTGGGTGAAGCCTTGGATCCAGGGGTCGAGGAAGTAGGCGGCGCCCATGCCGTAAATGACGAGCACCACGTTGTTGCCCACAAGGATTGAGGAGATGAAAAACTCCGAATCGCTGTAGAACCAGTTGATTATCTTGCCGATGAGGCCGCCGCGCTTGACGTCGAGCTCGACGCGCACGCGGTCGGCGGTGACGAACGCCATCTCCGTGCCCGAGAACAGGGCGCTGAGGATGAGCGAGGCGATGGTGATTATGAGCCAGGAGGTTGCCATGGGGCTATTGCTTGGTGAATGAGCGGCGCTTGCCGGAGGCGCGGTCGATGACTACGAGCCGGCTGTCGGTGAGGTTGTCGACAGTGTACGATTCTTCGCGCGCCTGCGCGCCATCCGTAATATTAAGTTTTAATATGCCCTGGTAATATGAGAATATGCCTTGGGTGTATTTCTCGTTTATGCCGTCGATGGAGCGGCAGTAGTAGGCTCCGGTGTCCTTAAACATCCAGTCGACGTAGCGGGTGTCGGTCGAGCCGTCCTCGCGCCAGATGCCCACCAGCGGGCTGTCGATGCCGCGGTGGCAAGAGGGGGCGGCCCAGAGGGCCGTGAGGGCGATCAGCGCCATGGCCATGCGCAATATCTTTGCTTTCATCTGGATTAGAATTTAGATGCTTTGAGGGCCAGGCCCACGCGCTCGGCCAGGCCGAACAGGAGGTTCATGTCATGCACGCCCGTGCCGGCGGCGCCTTTGAGCAGAGCGTCCATCGTGGCCGAAATCTCGATGCGGCCGTCGCCCTTGTCGAGGCGCAGCAGGCACTTGTTGGTGCCGGCCACCTCCTTGGGGCTGAGTTCGTTGGAAACGACGAAGGTGAAGCTGTGGTCGTCGTAGAACTCTTCGTAGTCGCGCATGGCGTCGCCGATGTCGTCGGTGGTGTCGAATGCCACGGTGGCCGTCATCACGCGGTCGTCGCCGGAGGGGTCGACTGACATTTCAATCTCGGGCACGTCGGGCTGGAGTTCGCTAAGAGCCAGGCGCACCTCGGCGGCGATGGCCTGCAGGTCGTCGGGTTGCTCTCCCAGGGCCGCGGGGCTGAGGCGCACGGTGATGGCCGAGCGCAGGCGTCCGGCCTTGGCCATGGGCAGCAGGGCCAGCTCGGCGAGCATGGCGGCGGGGTGGGGCACGATGGCGCGCGTGGCTCCGCGCACCAGGGCCTTGCGGCTGAGCTCGGGGAGGCCGTAGACAAAGTTCCAAGCCTGGGCGTTGTGGCTGTCGCGCATGTCGACGCTGAGGTCGATAATGCGCAGGCCTTCGGGCACAGGGTGCTGCTCGAGCCATTCGATGGTCTGGCCGCGCTGGCGGAATATGAACAGCGCGTCGATTTCGTCGAGGCGGTTGTTGCCGCTGGGCGATATGCGCAGCGACGTCTCTCCGAGCAGGCCGTGGTGCACGTCACTGACCAGCCGTCCGGTGTATCGGGCGGAGTCGACCCACATTATTTCCACGTCGGGATGGTTGATCAGCAGGCGTATAAGTTCGCCGGCCATCGGGTTGCTGCCGCCGATAATTCCAGCTTTTATCATATCAGAGGAGTATACATTATTATTATATTAGGCGCAAACTTACGCATTTTTCCCGACATATCAAAATTTTGCGTACAAAAGGCTAAGTAATTGGGCTAAATGCGGGGGTGGGGTAGGGATATAAAAAAATTAATCGTCATCACGACGACTAATCTTCTTACCTTAAATCTAATAC
>CAMWUM010000160.1 GCA_947177435.1 uncultured Muribaculaceae bacterium | reverse complement strand
GTCCACGCCCGTCACATCCTGGTAGGCACACGCGGACTTGACTCGCTCGGCGTCGAGGCCGCCAAGGCCCGCATCGACTCCATCTACTCCGTTGTCACCGCTCCCGGCGCCGACTTCGCAGCCGTGGCAATGGCCACCTCTGAGGATCCCGGCTCGGCCAAGCGCGGAGGCGAACTCGGCTGGTTCGGCCGCGGCCAGATGGTGCAGGAATTTGAGGACGTAGCATTCGGGCTGGCCGACAGCACCATCTCCAAGCCCTTCGCCTCGGCGTTCGGCTACCACATCATCCAGCGCCTTGGCCATCGCGGAGGCGTGCCCCTGCCCCCGATCGAGCAGCTGGCCAGCCAGATCGAGAGCTCGTTCGAGTCTGACGAGCGCGGCCACATGGCTATCACCTCCCGCGTCAACCAGATAGGCCAGGAGACCAACTCGGCCAAGAATCCCGACCTCGCCAAGCACGTCACCGCATTCCTCACCGCCAACGGCTTCAGCACCCTCGACTCTGCCGCCATGGAGCAACTCCGCGGCGCCGACATCGTAGCTTACACCTACAAAGGCAAGCCCGTAATGATTGGCCAGCTTATGACATCCAAGCCCCTGCGTGGCGGAGTATCGGCTGAGCAGGCCGGCTACACCGCTGCATCTGCCCAGGACATCGAGTTTGAGGAGCAGATGATCGAAATCGGCCGCCAGCAGCTGATGGAGGTTGACCCCGACTACCGCAACCTCGTCAACGAGTACCGCGACGGCATCATGCTCTTCGACGCATCCAACGCTCGCGTCTGGAACCGCGCCTCTGAGGATGCCGCCGGCCTCGAAGCATTCTTCCAGGCCAACAAGCAGAAGTACTCGTGGGACAAGCCCAAATACAAGGCTTACGTCATCTTCGCCCCAGCCGATTCCACTCTCGCCGAAATCAACACATACGTGCAGAGCAATTACGGCGCTGGCGCGTTTGACCACAATGCTTTCATCACCGATCTCAAGAACAAGTTTGGCAACAAGGTGCGCGTCGAGCGTGTAATCGCCGCCCAGGGCGACAACGCCATCACCGACTATCTCGGCTTCGGCGCCGTCAAGCCCGAGCCTATCGCCAACACCCGCTGGCCCGCCTACTTCGCTTTCCGCGGCCACGTGATTGACGCTCCCGAGGAGGCTGTCGACGTCAAGTCGGCTGTCATCGCAGATTACCAGGCCGCGCTCGAAAAGCAGTGGCTCGACGAGCTCCACGGCAAGTACAAGGTCAAAATCCACAAGGGCGCTCTCAAAAAGGCCGCCGCACGTGCAGAAAACAAATAACGCAACATGCGCATCATAAAGACATTCACAGCAATGGCGGCCTCAATGGCCGCCATTTGTATTTTGGCCGCCTGCTCTGAGGGCGCGCCTAAGGCCCCGGCCGACGCCCTCGTCGTGCTCAATGGCCAGTCGCTCACCCGCGCCGAGCTCGATGCCAACATGCCCGCAGGCCTCAACGCCGACGACAGCGCACGCTACGCCCGCGCCTATGCCCGCCAGTGGATTGACGCCCGCCTGGCCAGCGAGATTGCCTCGCGCGAGATTGACATGGAGGCCATCGACCGCATGGTGGAGCAGTACCGCAACGACCTGATAATGTTCGAGTACGGCAAGCGCATGTACGATGCCCAGGCGCAGCCCATCCCTGAGGACTCGCTCGTGGCCTATTATGAGGCCCACCCTGACGAGTTCGTGCTCAGCCGCCCAATGGTCAAGGGCGTGTACCTCAAGGTGATCGACGGAGCCAAGTCGCTCCCTACCCTGCGCCGCCTCTACCACTCGCACAAGGACAGCGACATCGACAACCTCGACAAGAGCCAGCTCGACGGCGCCGTGCATTATGACTATTTCCGCGACAAGTGGATTGACTGGGAGCAGATCGAGCAGCGCGTGCCCTACGATTTCGGCCCATCGGCTGACGCATTCCTGCGCCAGAAAAAGAATCTCGACTTCTCACAGGGCGGCTTCACCTACCTGCTCGACATCACTGACGTGCTCTCCACCGGCCAGACTATGCCCTACGAGGCCGCGCGCCAGCAGATAATCGACCGCCTGCAGTTCGCCGAACGTCGCGCCTACTCACTCCAACTTAAAAAAGACCTCTACGACAAAGCTATCAACGACGGCCAACTCTCCATCCTCTGCGACCTCGACTAAGCGGCATAAGCTGAAAAAGCTTAAAAATGGCGCGTATGTCAGATTTTTTCCGTAAATTTGCGGAATAAACTATAAACACGAAAAAGTGAATATTAAGAAAGCTTTTCTATGCGCGGCCGCAGCCCTGTGCGCCTCGGTGGCCATCGCACAAGACAACATAATCGAGGAAGTGGCCTGGATGATCGGCGACCAGCCCATATACCGCTCTGACATCGAGCAGGCCTACCAGGAATACCTTGACGAGCGAGTGCCTATCAACGGCGACCCCTACTGCGTAATACCCGAACTGCTCGCCATACAGCGCCTTTACCTCCACCAGGCCGACATCGACACCGTCGAGGTGCAGCCCGCCCAGGTGCAGCAGGAGGTCGAGCGACAGCTCAATTACCTATACTCCCAGCTCGGCTCGAAGGAGAAGGTGGAGCAGTATTTCGGCCGCTCAATCGCCGACATCCGCGCCCAGTACACCAACTCGATGACCGACCGCTACCGCGTGCAGACCGTGCAGCACAACCTCACGCAGAACGTCAGCGCCACCCCGGCCGACGTGCGCCGCTACTTCAACAGCCTGCCCAAAGACTCGATCCCCTTCGTGCCCATGCAGGTCGAGGTGCAGGTCATCGCCATCAACCCCGTGGTGCCTCAGCAGGAGATTGACGACGTGAAGGCCCGCCTGCGCGAGTTTGCCGACCGCGTCAACAGCGGCGACGCCGACTTCTCAACCCTCGCCATCCTATACTCCGAGGACGGCTCGGCCCAGCGCGGCGGCGAACTCGGATTCATGGGCCGCGGTCAGCTCGTGCCCGAGTACGCAGCCGTGGCCTTCAACCTCAACGACCCCAAGAAGGTGTCGAAAATCGTTGAGAGTGAGTACGGCTTCCATATCATCCAGCTTATCGAGAAGCGCGGCGACCGCATCAACACCCGCCACATCCTCCTGCGCCCCAAGGTGGCACAGAAGGACATCAACGAGGCCATAGTGCGCCTTGACACCCTGCGCTCCGACATCATCGACGGCAAGATTACGTTCAACGACGCCTGCGTGCAGCACTCGCAGGACAAGGACACCCGCTTCAGCCACGGCGTGATGGTCAACGACGACAGCGGCGACACCCGATTTGAGATGTCGCAGCTCCCCGCCGAGATTGCCCGCGCGGTGGCCGACCTCGAGCCCGGCCAGATTTCGCAGCCGTTCGTGATGATGAACCCCAAGCGCAACCGCGAGCAGGTCGTAATCGTCATGCTCACTAACCGCATCGCTCCCCACCAGGCCAACCTCTCTGACGACTACCAGCTGCTCAAAGACATGTACGAGGCCCAGAAAAAGCAGGATATCCTCGACAAGTGGCTGGCTGACAAAATCAAAGACACCTACATCCGCGTCGAAGACGGATGGCGCGGATGCGACTTCGTGCACGACGGTTGGATTAAATAAGCCCTGGCCCGCTTTTGGCTTTGCGTGATGAAAAAAGACGGGAAATCGACCCTGAAGATAGCCGCCGTGGCCATGCTGGCGCTCGCCGCCTGCGGATGCCTGGCGCCGATGCTGGCCGACACCGCCCGACAGACGCCGCAGATAAGACCGCAGATTCCCACCGCTGACCGCGACGCCAAAAACCGCGTATTCCTCGAACGCGCCGACGTGCTACACAAGCAGTCGACCGACTCGTTCCTTGTGCTCACCGGCGACGTGCAGTTCTCTAAGGGCGGCATGATGATGTACTGCGACAGCGCGCACTACTACCCCGAGACCGAATCGCTCGACGCGTTCGGCCACGTGCGCATGGAGCAGGGCGACACCCTCTTCGTCTACGGGGATTCGCTCATCTACGATGGCCCGCGCGAACTCGCCAAACTATACGGCCTCCCCGCGCGCCTTATCGACCGCGACGCCTCCACCGGCAATGAGGTCAAGCTTGAGTCCGACACCGTGTTTTACGACATGGTCAGCGACATAGGCTACTATGAGACCGGCGGCACCCTCGTCGACGACAAAAACAAGCTCAAATCAATCTATGGCGAATACGTGCCCTCGGAGAATGAGGCCCACTTCTCGGATTACGTGGAACTGCGCTCCGTCACCGAGGCCAACGACACCATCCTTATCTTCGCCCAGTCGCTCGTGTACAACACCGCCACGCACGACGCCGTACTCGACAGCCGCTCCGAAATCATCAACAAGGCCGATACAATCTTCACCTCCAACGGCATCTACAACACCGACACCGAGGTGGCACGCCTCTTCGACCGCTCGCTCGTGCGCATGGGCCGAGGCACCACTCTCACAGGCGACACCCTCTTCTACGACAAGACAGCCGGCTACGGCTGGGCCCGGGGCAATATGGAGCTCATCGACTCAGCCCGCCAGTCATCGCTCAGCGGCGACTACGGATACTATGACCAGAATATCGACAGCTGCTACGTCACCGGCCGAGCCCTCTGCAAGGAATACTCGCAGGGCGACACGCTATATATGCACGGCCGCGAAATCTACTCGTTCGCCTCATTCGATACCATCCAGCACGAGGCCGACACACTCGCCGGCATTCCCGCCTACTGCGAGGCCGACACCAACCACGTAATCATCTGCCACCCCCGGGTGCGCTTCTACCGCTCCGACATGCAGGGCGTGTGCGACTCGCTCCGCTTCGAAGAGCGCGACTCGATGCTCTACATGCTCCGCCATCCCATCGTGTGGAGCGACGAGCGCCAGATATTCGGCAACGTCATCCAGCTACACATGGGCGACTCGACGATCGACTACGCCATGCTGCCCAAGTTCGCCTTCACGGCCCAGCAAGTCGAGGGCAACTACTTCGACCAACTCTCCGGCAAAGAGATGGTGGCCTACTTCACCGACGGCCAACTCTCACACCTCGACGTCAGCGGCAACGTCGAGGCCATAATGCTGCCGATGGAAAACGATTCCACCTACAACAAAATCATCAACGTCGCCAGCAGCTTCCTCTCTGCCGACTTCGTCGACCAGAAAATCGACCGCATCAAAATGTGGCCCGAGACCTCCGGCACAGTCACCCCGCTCTACCTGGCCAAGAAGTCACTCTTCCGCCTGGCCAAATTCCGCTGGTTCACAG
>CAMWUM010000159.1 GCA_947177435.1 uncultured Muribaculaceae bacterium | reverse complement strand
GTAATATTTTATCGTATGTTGGGCATTCACGGCATCTACAATCACGAATCGGCACCCCGTTTTATTATCTTCGGTGGTGAACCATTCTTTAATGAAATCCATAATTTGGGCACCAATCCGATGATTATTCGTTCGGTAATCAACACTCACGCCTAAGCGGCCTATCAAAACAGCAGGATAGGTTCTACCCTGCTTACTATAAGCGATGGCTTTATTCAGGTGTCTTTTGGGATTATTGTTCAGATGGGTGGTATGTATGCCGGCATTGGCAAGCGTAATCATGGCCACAATCCTCGTATCGTCTGAATTGTCAAGCCAGCAATACGTTTTCCCCATAAGATCACGTTCATAGGCTATGGCATCATTGGCGAAAAAATCGTTCAAGTCATCATCACCGCAATCAAAGGGCTTGCAGTTATGCAAAAACCGTTCGTTGAACTTGAACAACGTACAGTCATAATTAAGCCTATATGCCAAACCCTCCATCATTTCATCCATGATGGCACGAACTCACGGGAACGCCGCAGGATTTCAGCGATGCGACGCTCTTTTTCTTCTGATATTTCATGCCGAGGATTGCGTTCTCTTTCATCCGCCCTGCGTATGAATGCCTCGGCCACCTGCCCGGTCAATACAGGCACTGCTTTGATTGGAGTTGCCATAGTTACTTTTATTTTAAATACAAAATTACAAAATTGTAATTAATTATCCAACTTTTTTGTGACAGAGTTTCCGTTTTTTTGCGTAATTTTGCGCCAAATAGGTAACGAATAATCTGACTACGCCTATGCGCACGCTAACCAAGGCTGCCCTTCTGCTCGAAGACGGCACCGCCTTTTATGGGTATTCTTTTGGCCACCAAGCCAGTACTTCGGGTGAGGCCGTGTTCAACACTGCAATGACCGGCTACCCCGAGAGCCTCACCGACCCCTCTTACGAAGGGCAAATCCTCGTCACTACATTCCCGCTGCTGGGCAACTACGGCGTTCCGCCCCAGCGTCCCGAGCAAACTCACCTGAGCAAATACTACGAGGGTGACCGCATACACTGCCGCGCCATCATCGCCCAGGACTACTCCTGGCAGCACAGCCACTGGCTGGCCGAGCGCTCGCTCAGCGACTGGCTCGACGAGCAGGGGGTGGCCGGAGTCTTCGGCATCGACACACGCGCCCTGGCCAAGCACCTGCGTGAAAAAGGCTCGATGCTCGGCAAGGTCATCATCGGCGACGACGACCCCGCCAGCGTACCCTGGTACGACCCCAACAAGGAGAATCTCGTGGCCAAGACCTCATGCACCGAGGTGGAGGAGTACGGCGAGGGCGACAAGACCGTGGTACTTGTCGACTGCGGCGTGAAGCACAACATCGTACGCTGCCTCACGCGCCGAGGCGTCCGCCTGGTGCGCGTGCCGTGGGATTACGACTTCACCACCATCCCCTACGATGGCCTGTTCATCAGCAACGGCCCCGGCAACCCCGACATGGCCGAGGCTACTGTTCAGAACTTACGCAAAGCCATGGAGATTGGCAAGCCAATCTGCGGCATCTGCATGGGCAACCAGCTGCTGGCCAAGGCCGCCGGAGCCACCACATATAAACTCAAATACGGCCACCGCAGCCACAACCAGCCGGTGCGCCAGACCGCGCCCCTCTCGCCCGGCGACACCGACTACGCCAACCGCTGCTTCGTCACCTCGCAAAACCACGGCTTCGCCGTCGACGCCTCGCGCCTGCCCGATGACTGGGAGCCCCTGTTCGTCAACATGAACGACGGCACCAACGAGGGCATACGCCACAAGACCAAGCCGTTCTTCTCGGCCCAGTTCCACCCCGAGGCATCGAGCGGCCCCAAAGACACGGAATTCCTTTTCGACGAGTTCATCAAATTGCTTTGACCAATGACTGACCACAATATAAAGAAAGTGCTCCTGCTTGGCAGCGGCGCCCTGAAAATCGGCGAGGCCGGCGAGTTTGACTATTCCGGCTCACAGGCCCTCAAAGCCATGAAGGAGGAGGGCATCACCACGGTCCTCATCAACCCCAACATCGCCACCGTGCAGACCTCTGAAGGCTTTGCCGACAAGATATACTTCCTGCCCGTCACTCCCTACTTCGTCGAGAAGGTAATCGCCAAGGAGCGCCCGCAGGGTATCCTCCTGGCCTTCGGCGGACAGACTGCCCTCAACTGCGGCGTCGAGCTCAGCCGCTCTGGCGTGCTCGAGAAGTACGGCGTCAAGGTGCTCGGCACCCCCGTCAAGGCCATCGAGGAGACCGAAGACCGCGAACTCTTCGTCAAAAAACTCGACGAAATCGGAGTCAAGACCATCAAGAGCCAGGCCGTCAACTCGGTAGACGAGGCTATACGCGTGGCCGGCGAACTCGGCTACCCCGTAATCGTGCGCGCCGCTTACGCCCTCGGTGGCCTCGGCAGCGGATTTTGCGACGACGACGCCCAACTGCGCGCCCTGGTCGAGAAGGCCCTGTCGTTCTCGCCCCAGGTGCTCGTCGAGAAATCTCTCAAAGGCTGGAAAGAGGTTGAATACGAGGTGGTGCGCGACCGCTACGACAACTGCATCACCGTCTGCAACATGGAGAACTTCGACCCGCTCGGCATCCACACCGGCGAGAGCATCGTGGTGGCCCCCTCGCAGACCCTCAGCAACGAGGATTACCACTACCTCCGCGCCCTGGCCATCAAGATTATACGCCACATCGGCATCGTTGGCGAGTGCAACGTGCAGTACGCCTTCGACCCCCAGTCGATGGACTACCGCGTAATTGAGGTCAACGCTCGCCTCAGCCGCTCGTCGGCCCTGGCATCCAAGGCCACTGGCTATCCGCTGGCCTTCGTGGCCGCCAAGCTCGGCCTGGGCTACGGCCTTATGGACCTGCGCAACTCCGTCACCAAGGACACCTCCGCATTCTTCGAGCCCGCGCTCGACTATGTGGTGGTCAAGATACCCCGCTGGGACCTCGGCAAGTTCCACGGCGTGAGCCGCGAAATCGGCTCGTCGATGAAGTCCGTAGGCGAGGTAATGGCCATCGGCCGCACCTTCGAGGAAGCCATCCAGAAAGGCCTGCGCATGATCGGCCAGGGCATGCACGGCTTCGTCGTCAACAAGGGCGAGGGCCACAGCGGCGACAACCTCGACCACGAGCTGCAGGCCCCCACCGACAAGCGCATCTTCGCCATCGCCAAGGCCATGCGCGCCGGTTACACCGTCGACCGCATACACGAACTCACCAAGATTGACCGCTGGTTCCTCTACCGCTTGCAAAACATCATGCTCACCTCGCGCGAGCTTGAGCAATACTCTTCCTTGGCCGACGTGCCCGCCGACCTCCTGCGCCAAGCCAAGCAGCAAGGCTTCAGCGACTTCCAGGTGGCCCGCTCGGTGCTTAAAGACGCCATCGGCGCCGACCCCGAGGTTGCCGTGCTCGACGTACGCCGCCTGCGCAAGGGCCTGGGCATCACCCCGGTGGTTAAGCAGATTGACACGCTTGCCGCCGAGTACCCCGCACGCACCAACTACCTCTACCTCACATACAACGGCACAGAAAACGACATCGACTACTCCCATCCTGACCACCACTCAATCATCGTGCTCGGCTCGGGCGCATACCGCATCGGCTCGTCGGTTGAGTTCGACTGGTGCTCGGTCAACGCCCTTATGACCGTCAAGCAGCAAGGCTGGCGCTCGGTGATGATCAACTACAACCCTGAGACCGTGTCGACTGACTACGACATGTGCGACCGCCTCTACTTCGACGAACTCACCTTCGAGCGCGTCATGGACATCATCGACCTCGAGCAGCCCCACGGCACCATACTGTCGGTGGGCGGACAGATACCCAATAACCTCGCCACCCGCCTCAACCAGATGGATGTCAACATCCTCGGCACTTCGGCCGAATCAATCGACAACGCCGAAGACCGCCACAAGTTCTCGGCTATGCTCGACCGCCTGGGCATCGACCAGCCGCGCTGGCGCGAGTTGACCTCGCTGAGCGACATCGAGGAGTTCGTAGCCGAGGTGGGCTACCCTGTGCTCGTGCGCCCCAGTTACGTGCTTTCGGGCGCTGCCATGAACGTCTGCTACAACGACGACGAACTGCGCCGATTCCTGCGCCTGGCCGCCAACGTGTCGCAGAAGCATCCCGTCGTGGTTTCCGCCTTCATCCAGAACGCCAAGGAGATAGAGATGGACGCCGTGGCTCAGAACGGCGAAATCAAAGCCTACGCCATTTCGGAGCATATCGAGTTTGCCGGTGTGCACTCGGGCGACGCCACCATCCAGTTCCCCCCGCAGAAATTGTACGTCGAGACGATGCGCCGCATCAAAAAGGTGTCGGCACAGATTGCCAAGGCCCTCAACATTACCGGCCCGTTCAACATCCAGTTCCTAGCTAAGAACAACGACATCAAGGTCATCGAGTGCAACCTCCGTGCCTCGCGCTCGTTCCCGTTCGTGTCGAAGGTGTTGAAAATCAACCTCATCGACCTAGCCACCAAGGCTATGCTCGGCATCCCCGTCGAAAAGCCCAACAAGAGCGCCTTCGACCTCGATTACGTAGGCATCAAAGCCTCGCAGTTCTCGTTCCAACGCCTGCAAGGAGCCGACCCCGTGCTCGGTGTCGACATGACCTCCACCGGCGAGGTCGGATGCATCGGCGTCGATACCGACGAGGCCGTGTACAAGGCCATGCTCGCCGTGGGCCAGAGAGTGCCGAAGCGCAGCGTCCTCCTCTCGTCGGGCACGCCCAGACAAAAGGCCGCCCTGCTCGACGCCGCGCACAAGCTCCATAACAACGGCTACGTAATTTACGCCACATCAGGTACATGCCAATTCCTCAGCCAAAACGGCATCCCCGCCGTGCGCGCCTACGTGCCCTCCGAAACCGACATGCAGCCACAGGCTCTCGACCTGCTGCACCAGCGCAAGATCGACATGGTGGTCAACATCCCCAAAAACCACTCGACCACCGAGCTCACCAATGGCTACAAGATACGCCGCGCCGCTATCGACCTCAACATTCCCCTCCTCACCAACGCCAGGCTCGCATCGGCGTTCATCGAGGCCTTCACCTCACTGCGTCCCGACGACATCGAGATACGCAGCTGGGACGAATACTAATGCCTAACACCTAAAGCCTAACCACGCCATGCCCGACTACTATAACAGCGACAACTACAACCGCCCCCAACAGCCCGCTCAGGCGCCTCAGATACCCAACATCCCCCAGCCGCCCGCCCCAGGACCAGTCTCTTATACACAACTGACGCTGCCGACGAACAGGATAGTGTAGATCTCGG
>CAMWUM010000158.1 GCA_947177435.1 uncultured Muribaculaceae bacterium | reverse complement strand
GCCCGAACAAGTAATTGACTTGCTGGCTCTCGACGGCGACAAGAGCGACAACATCCCCTGTTGCCCTTGAGTTTGCGAAATCACCGCAGCCAAACTTATCATATAGTTGGGCAGCGTCGAAAACCTCATAGCACACACCGCCGACCTGAAAGGCGCGATGCAAAAAAAGATAGCCGATAACGTAAAACAGATTGAGTTTTCGAAATTCCTCGTAACTATCAAGACTGACGTTGACCTCGACATCAACCTCGCCGACCTGGCCCGCAAAGAGCCCGACATCAAGAGGCTGACTGAGATATACAAGGAATTGGAATTCAAAACTTTCTTGTCACGTTTGCAAGCCCGTGCGATTCTCGACGGCAAGACCCCTACTCCACCGCAGGCCTCCCAGGCCATGGGTGGTCTGTTTGACGGCCTCGACCCGGAACCGCAAGTTGAGCCTGAACCCGTTGGCGAGGACAGCACGTTCTCATCGGCCGACTATCTCGTGGCCGACACACCTGCCAAGATAGCCGAATTTGTCGGCAAAGCCATTGGCCACGAGTATGTCGGCATATCACTGGCCGCTGCCGGCGAGGAAGCAATGATCGCGTCGCTCGCCGGTTTGGCCATAGCTTGTGGCGACACCGACAACGCTTGGGTGCCACTGCCCGAATCGGCATTTGAGCGGCAGGAAACGATGACGATGCTCGAGCCGCTATTCGGCTCGCAAAACGTAACCATCGTCAGCCACGACGTGAAGCGCGACATGATCCTGCTGAAGCGCGAAGGCGTTGATTTCCAGGCCAAATACTTCGACACATCGGTGGCGCATTACCTGCTCAAGCCCGAGATGAAGCACGGATTTGACTTCGTGGCCTTTGACACGCTTGGCTACCGCTCGCTCACATACGCACTCACTGACCTAGAACGCAAAAAGGAACTCAAGACCCTCAGCCCGGATGCGCCGACGCATGCCGCCGAGCGCGCACGCGTGCTGCTGAGGCTCCGTCCCGAATTGGCGCAACTCGTTGAGCGCGAGGGGCAGACGAAACTGATGGACGAAATAGAAATGCCATTGGTTGAGGTACTTGCCTCGATGGAATGGGAGGGCGCACGCATCGACGTGGGCGAACTGGCCAAGATGTCGGTGTCGCTCACCCAGCGCCTCGATGCCATCGAGCAAGAATGCTATGCGCTTGCCGGCGAGAAGTTTAACATCAGTTCTCCTGCGCAAGTCGGAGAGATACTATTCGGCAAGATGCAGATTGACCCCAAGGCAAAAAAGACGAAAAAAGGCACTTGGTCCACTACCGAGGAAATACTCGAAAAGCATCGCCGCGACTACCCGCTCGTCGACAAAATCCTACAGGCCAGACGCATAAAGAAGTTGCTGTCAACATACGTCGACGCACTGCCCAACATGCTCAACCCCCTGACCGGCAAACTGCACACCACATTCCAGCAGACTGTTACGGCCACCGGGCGCCTATCGTCGACTAATCCCAACCTGCAAAACATCCCCATCCGCACCGACGACGGCCGCGAGATACGCCGCGCATTCATCCCTGACGACGGCGATCTGATGCTTTCGGCCGACTATTCGCAAATCGAATTGCGACTGATGGCCGATTTCAGCGGCGACCCCGACATGATCGCCGCGTTCCTGTCGGGTGCTGACATCCACCGCTCCACCGCGGCCAAAATCTACCATCTGCCCATAGAGGAGGTCACCGACAACCAGCGCCGCAACGCCAAGACAGCCAATTTCGGCATCATCTACGGCATCTCGGCATTCGGCCTGTCTGAAAGGCTGGAAATACCCCGCAAAGAGGCCAAGATGTTGATTGACGGATATATGGCCACATACCCCGGCGTGAAGCAATACATGGAGGCGTCGATCGAAAAAGCACGCGCACAGGGCTACGTCTCCACCATCATGGGCCGCAAGCGTTACCTGCCCGACATCAACAGCCGCAACGCCACCGTGCGCGGATTTGCCGAGCGCAATGCCATCAATGCGCCCCTGCAAGGCTCGGCCGCCGACATCATCAAAAAGGCTATGATACGCATTCACCGCGACATCCTCGACGCCGGCCTGCGCTCACGCATGATTCTGCAAATCCACGACGAACTTATCTTCAACGTCAAGCCCGACGAACTCGCCACCGTCCAGCAAATCGTCGTCCACGACATGGAGCAGTCCTACTCAGGCCGCGTGCCCCTCGAGGTCAGCGCCGGCGTGGGCCAGAACTGGCTCGAAGCCCACTAAGCCCGGCGGCGAGTGGCACGCAGGAAGAATATCAGAAAGAGCGCGCCGGCCAGGAAGAGGCTGACAGAAAAACTCAGAATGATGCCATAAAGGCCCATGCCGCACGGGAAGGCAAGCGTCCATGTGGCGGGAATGCCCACCACAATGTAACTAACGAAGGCAATCCAGAGCATAGGCATCACGTGAGATGTGCCACGCAGAGCATTGGCAAAGGTCACCTGCGTGGCGTCACCCAACTGGTACAGAGCCAACGGGAAAAGAAGAGCCATAGCCGCAATGAGCACGGCGGAGTCGTCGGTAAACGCGTGCATCAGCGGGCGCGCCAAGAATATGAATATAAATGTGGAGCAAGTGGCCACGGCCAGCATGGCGTGGTAGCCGGCCCACCCGGCCTTACGCATGCCCGGCACATCGCCCTCCCCGGCGTGATTGCTCACCAGCACGCACACGGCCGAGCCCACCCCGTAATAGAGACAGAAACCGAGCGTACCGATTATTACTATTATCTGGAACGCGGCCAGCGGCACGGCGCCCAGCCAGCCGGCCATAATGGCAGCCACGGAGAACGACCCGCTCTCAAACGTCATCTGCAGCGACACGGGCATCGACGTGCGCCATATCTTGCCTGGGTTTGTCTTCGGGTGTTCCAGGCTCCCTCGACGCCAGCCGGCGCTGTATTCCGCGTTGCCCCGGCCCAGGAAAAACCACCCGGCAAGCACTGCCGCCGCCGCCACTCGCGACACCAGCGTACTGATGCCCGCACCCGTCAGGCCCATCTCGGGCATGTAGGCATGGCCGTAGATGAGCACGTAGTTGCCGATGATGTTCAGTACGTTAGCCCCGAGGATCACCCACATTGGCATTACTGTATTCTTGATGCCGTATGACCACTGAGAAAAGGCGTTGGTCAGGCACACGGGCAGCATGCCAGCCAGCATCAGCAGATAGTACGGCCTGATGGTGGGCAGCAACTCAGGAGGCTGGCCGAGATAGTCGAGGCAGAAGTAGAGAATTGTCATTAGCCCCATGACAATCAGCGAGAAAATAAGGTTGACGCGCACGGCCACACGCACCATTGCGCCTATGGCCAGGCGGTCGCCGTTGAGCAGTCCCACCAGCGGCAGGATACCGTAAGTGAAGCCAATGAGGCAGAACATGGCCACGTTGAACACGTTGTTGACAAACGATGCCGAGGCCAAGGCCACCGTGGAGTAATGGCCGACCATAATGTTGTCGGCAAAGGCGGTGACAATCATGCCGAGCTGGCCCACGAGGATGGGCAACCCGAGCTTTGCAATCTGTTTATAATAAGCCAGGTAGGTCACTTGATTTGCGATGGCAGCAGGATAAAGGGCGCGGGCTCGCGCAGGCGCAGCGTGGTGTCGGCCTGCAGCAGATCAAAAAGTTCGACAGCCGGCTCGATGTCGTGGCTGCTGCCGGCCACGACGAAATAGTACGGTTCGCGCGTCTGCACCACAAACGCGCCGGGATAGCCGTTGTCGGCCATGCGCTCGCGCATCGACTTGGCATTGAAGATTTGCTTGAACTGGCCTGCCACCACACAGTAACGCTTGATGCTCTCGCTGACGCCTCCGCCGCCCTCGGTGGTAGACACGAACTGGCTGCCAGTGGGGAACGTACGCCCGTCATAAGTCAGCGTACCGGGCACGAATTCGCGGCGGATTTTGGTGTAAATCGTACTGTCAGCCTCGTCGCTGCGTCCGGCCACGGCCTTTTCGTAGGCCGCGCGGTAATTGGCCTCAGTAGGCTTGCACGCCGCCAGGCACATAAGCCCGGCGGCGCCCAGCGCCAGAGCGCACTTGACAAAAGCGCGTCGCATAGATTATTTCTTCAGTTTTTTGAGGATGTGCTTGGGCACGCCGTCCTTATGCACATAGATATCCATTGTCTTTGCCAGCAGGAAAGGCTCTGACACGTAGATGTATCCGTCGTACACCTGGTTGGTATTCCACGAGTTCTTTACCTTGTAGTAGCGGTTGCCGAGCTGGTCGGTGGCTATGCCCACGATCACCATGCCGTGGTCGTCGGTGGTCTCCTGAGCATCATACATGCGCTGGCGGCTCTCGGCGGTGATTACCTCCTCCTCGACCGGGCCGGAGAAGTTGTACTTGTCGTTTTTGCGGTCTTTGTCAGAAAGTTTCACCCAACGAGCCAGTTCGGTGCCGGTCATGTCGCCCTCATTCTTGCCCTTGGGCATGAGCGCCACGCCATCGTACCACTTGAATCCGTCCTCGCTCACGTCGGCGGCCCAGGCGATGGAGAATCCATGCTCCAGAGCATAGTCCACGATTTCCTTCATCTCCTCCAGAGGCACGTTGTAGTATCCCTCGCCCAGCCAGTTGTCGGGAACTTCAAGCACAAACTTCTCATAGTAAGGATGATGGGTGTACGACGTAATGGGCAGGTAATCGTCGTACTTGATGCCGAGGCTCTCGGCATACGACTGCGGAGTGTACGTCTTTCCCTTGTATTCAAACGTCTCAGGCACCTCGCCCAGGTAAGCGTCGAGGATGCCCTCAAAGCCATTCTTCCAGGCCGTAGTCACCTTGCGGTTGGGCTTCGAAGCCACAGCCTTGACATAGGCTGCCAGCACGGCGTCGAGCTCACTGTGGTTATGGCTCGGCTCGCCATAGTTCAGGCCTGCGTACACCTCCTCGGGCATGCAGCCGTACAGGCGCCACACATAAGGGATGTCGAGGGCCGAGCCGCCGCCGGCGAAGTTGCACTCGCCGTAGTTGCGCACGTAGCGGATAGCCTTGTCAAGATAGCACATGCGCACGGTGAACATCTCAGAGATGTCAAGCGAATCGCCGCCCTGGCGCATGATTTCATTCTCCAAGAACGAAGTGCCGCAGAAGCTCCAGCACGTGCCCGAGCGATCCTGATCCTTGACCGAAGTGGTAGGCACAGTGATCACGTCAGTAAACACAAACTTCGACACATCGGTCGTATCCTGCTCGGCAGCCAAGGCCGGCAAAGCGAGCGCCGCGCACAGCGCCCCCGTCAAAATCTTTTTCATAAAATCAATATTTTCTGCAAAAATACACATTCTCCCCAACA
>CAMWUM010000157.1 GCA_947177435.1 uncultured Muribaculaceae bacterium | reverse complement strand
ATAGCAAACCGGACAAACGCCCAATTCTTTAAAAATTAGGCATTTGTCCGGCATCAATATCTCTCGCCAAGAGTGTGGCATTTTTCCCACGAGGCTCTACGGGCGTGTCTGGCCGTTGCCGTCGATTAGCCACTTATAAGTGGTGATTTCACGCAGCGCCATCGGACCGCGGGCGTGGAGCTTCTGCGTCGAGATGCCAATTTCGGCTCCAAGCCCGAACTGCGCGCCGTCGGTAAAGGACGTGGGCGCGTTGACATAGACGCAGGCTGCGTCTACATCACGGCAGAATATCTCCGCCGAGGCATCATCGGCTGTTACAATAGCCTCGGAATGGCCTGAGCCATATCTGTTTATGTGTTCGATAGCCTCCTCGGTCGAGCCTACGGTCTTGACGGCCATGGCATAGTCGAGAAATTCGGTGCCGAACTGCTCATCGGCGGCATGGCGCAGCAAATCCGCCGGATAGTGGCCCTCAAGAGCCTCAAACGCCTGCACGTCGGCCCAGATTACTACATTGCTCTTAGCGAGCGGGGCAGCAATGGCGGCCAAGTCACCAAGCCTGGACTCATGCACGATGGCGCAATCCAGGGCGTTGCACATGCTCACACGCCGCGTCTTGCCGTTGTTGACAATCGCCGTAGCCATCTCTATGTCAGCCGTTTGGTCGATATAGGTATGGCACACGCCCGCTCCGGTCTCGATAACCGGGATGCGGGCCTCCTGACGCACGCGATCGATAAGCCGCCGCGATCCGCGCGGGATGAGCAGGTCGACCAGCCCGCGCGCCTGCAGCAGCTGCGCGGTGGCTTCATGCGTCGACGGCAACAGCGTGGCCGCCGCCTTGTCCACTCCGTGCTTCTCGAGCACGGAATGGATGACGCCAACGATGGCGGCGTTGGAGTCGGCCGCGTCGCTGCCGCCTTTGAGCACAACGGCGTTGCCGACCTTGAAGCAAAGTGAAAACACGTCGGCCGACACGTTGGGGCGAGCCTCGTAGATGACGCCGATGACGCCGAACGGCACGGCTTGCTTGGTGAGCGCTAAGCCGTTAGGCAGCACTCGCCGCTCAATCGGGCCGAGGGGAGAGGCGAGCGAGGCCACATGGCGGGTGTCGGCGGCGATCGCCTTTATCCTGTCGGCGGTAAGGGCCAGGCGGTCGTACTTGGGATTTGCAGGATCCATGAGCGACAGGTCTTTCTCATTGGCCGCGAGGATGGCCGGGATGGCCTGCTCGAGCACGTCGGCTACTTCGGCTATTATGGCCGAGCGCCGGGCGTCAGTCATTGAATTGAGGCGGCGCGAGGCGGCTTTCGCGGCCTGCAGAATCGGGGTTATGTCTTCTGTCATAGCGAGTTCAACTCTTTGAAAAATCAATGTAAAGGTAATCGTAATGCACCATCGGGCGGGCACCGCGCCGGCCGACGACTGAGCGAGCCTCGTCCGAGGCATAAGCCACGCGCCCTACCCCCAGAATCTGGCCGGTGGCGCCGCTGACAACCCGCACGAGGTCGTCGCGCTCGAATTCGCCTTCGACTGCCGTAACACCCACAGGCAGAATCGACGCGGCATGTGTCGATAGCACGGCCTCCTCGGCATTGGAGTCGATCAGGATGCGGCCCTTGGCGAAGCCCTCGCTGTGGGCAATCCACCGCTTCATGCTCGACGTCGGGTTTTCTGACGGCGAGAAGCGGGTGCACACGGGGCGCTCGCGGCCCTCAAGCAGCAAGCGCGGCAGGATGTCGTCGCGCTTCCCGTTGGCGATGATGACTTCAATGCCCTCGTCGGCGACTTTGCGGGCTATTCGGTATTTGGTGACCATACCGCCGCGCCCGAAGCCCGAGCGCTCGGTGCGGATGTAGTCCGAGAGGTCTCGCCGCGGGTCGACGGTCTCGATTACTTTTGACTCGGGTGCTTTCGGGTCGCCGTCGTAGATGCCGTCGATGTTGCTCAGGATGATCAGCGCCTCGCAGTCGAGCATGGCGGCCACCAGGCCCGAGAGCTCGTCATTGTCGGTAAACATCAGTTCGGTAACCGAGACGGTGTCGTTCTCGTTGACGATCGGGATTACGCCGTTGTCGAGCATCGTGAGCATGCAGTTGCGCTGGTTGAGATAATGCCGGCGCGTGGCGAAACTCTCCTTGAGTGTCAGCACCTGGCCGACGATGATGCCGTGCTCGCGGAATAGGTCATAGTACCTGTTGATCAACTTGGCCTGCCCCACCCCCGAAAACAACTGGCGGCGGTCGACGTCGTCGAGCCGCGATGTGTTGAGCCCTTTGAGCTCGGAGCGTCCGCAGGCCACGGCGCCCGACGAAATAACTATGACCTCCATTCCGGCCGAGCGGAGTTCGGCCACCTGATCGACCAGCGACGAAAGGCGGGTCACGTCGAGCGTGCCGTCGGGGCGGGTCAGCACGTTGCTGCCTATCTTGACCGTTACTCTCATTTCTTCAGGGGTGCGATTATGGAGTCAATCACCGCGGCAGTGAAGCCCTTGCGTTCGAGCTCGTTGACACCGCGTATGGTCATCCCGCCGGGAGTAGTGACAGCATTGACCAACTGCTGAAGCGTCAGGCCGGAGCTCTCGACCAGGGCGGTGGCGCCGTTGACCGTGGCAGTGAAATAGTCGACGGCATCGTCGTAAGGAATTCCGAGTTCGACGCCGGCCTGGGCAGCCGCGGCAATGAACTTGTAGACGTAGGCTATGCCGCATGAGCATAGGGCCATCGCCGCGCCAATCTTCGACTCGTCGATGAATTTCAGCCGGGTCAGCGGAGCGAAAAGGCTATGGATATAGTCAAGCCGTTCATTATCTACGCCCGCCGAGGCGGCAAACGTCATGCCCTTGCCTACCTGCAGCGCAGTGTTGGGTATCATATAGACAACGCCGACCGAATCCCTGCCAATCATCTCTTTGAGGTCGGCGAGGCCAATCCCAGCCGCCACAGAGATGACGACAGCATCATCCAAAAGGCTGGGCCTGATCTGGTCAATCACCTCCTTCATAGCCCAAGGCTTTACGGCCAGCACCACGAGCGAGGCGTCCACGACTGCATCCGCCAAATCAGTGGTTAGCTTCAAATTAGGCCGCGAGCCATAAGCATCCGCGAATTTGACCAGCCGGTCTTCCGAGCGATTAGCCAGGCAAATCTCAGCGTCAGCATACTTCACAAGGCCGCCGGCAATGGCCGAGCCCATATTCCCGGCTCCAATCACCGCAATTTTCCTATCTCTCATAATCATCATTTTTAATCACCCTGCAAATTTACCAAAAAGTTCCTAAATTACGCCAAACGAACGGGGAAATTTGGTGGGGTGGGAAACAACGAGTAAATTCGTGCCATGCCTTGGCAAATCATCTCCCGGTCGGACTGGGCATAGTAGTAGTGACCGGAGGCTGGGAGGAGTGCCACACGGCAGGAGTTTTGGGCGGCGAAATAGTCAGCGGATCGGGGAGATACCATCTCGTCTTGGGCTGAGAGGAAGACCTCTGTCGGAACTTGCAACTGAGATGCTTGCAGGGCCTTTCGGGTTTCTGCCATTTTCTTGAACAGCTCGATGTAGCGCGCGGGCCAGCCGTAATAGTGCAGGAGGTTTTTGTCGAGGGTGATACCGTAGGCTTCGGCCGCGGCCCGCGCCACCTCGTCGCGCTCGGTCTTGCCAAGCGCCACTTTCAGACAGTTCTTCACCAGGCGGGAGCGGATCTTGAGCCTCAGCGGTGGGTTGAGCAACAAGTATGCATCGACGTTGGGCCTGACGGCCTCGCTAAGGGTCAGCAGGCAGCCCATCGAGTGGGCAACGACAATCAGCTTGCCGCATCTGCGGCGCATTTCCGCCGCGGCCTCCTCGACCTGCGTCTGCCACGCCCGCATAGATGCCCGCGAGAAGCCGAGCGCATCCCCGCCATGCCCCTGCAGCGTCAGACGCATGCACTGCGCACCGGCAGGCAAGACATCATCGAGGAATCGGAATATGCGCGTATTCCCCACGATGCCATGCACAAACAGCACTCCGACGTCACTCTTTTTTACTCCATTAATAACCATCTGGGTATATCTACTATTCTTATTCCTTCGTAATCTGTTTCCTCATTTCGCGTACGCGCAAGCAGCAGCTTGGGATAAGCGTCACGTATCTGCAACAGTGGATCGACCTCCCGTCTCATAGTCATTTCTGATGAAATATCATCACTCACCTGAATATAGATCTTCTCACCGCCTTTCATCGCGACAAAGTCTATCTCTTTCTGGTACAACTTACCCACATATACTTCATATCCGCGCCGTAGCAGTTCAATGAACACAATGTTCTCCAACATACGCCCCCAGTCCATATTCCGTTTACCAAGTTCAGCAAAACGTATTCCGGTATCTGCAAGATAATATTTATTCAATGATTGAAGATAAGTTTTTCCCTTCACGTCATAACGCTTCGCTTCGTAAAACACAAAAGCACTGCAGAGATAATCTATATATCTGCCGACAATCTTATGATTGGTTTCCACCCCATCAGCCACAAGACTGCCACTAATATTCCGTGAAGAAGATATGTTGCCGATATTATCCATTAGATAATGGCTCATACGCTTCATCATCGTTGGATTTCCGAGTTTATATTTGTCAACAAGGTCGCGTATGAGTATAGTTTCATAGACATCACGGATATACATCTCCCTATCTGCTACCTTTGAATAAGGATATGCACCTGACATGCCTCCCGTCTGAATATAATCAGTGAAAGCGCTCTGCACATCATCTGGGGCCGTATTGAAATAGGTACAGTATTCCTTGAAACTGAACGGAAAAACATGTATCTCGATATGGCGACCCGTAAATAGAGTGGCCAAATCACTACTCAGCAAAAACGCATTTGAACCAGTAATGTAAATATCAAACTTTTCCTCTGAATGAAGACTATTGATGGCGAGTTCAAACCCCTCACACAGCTGCACCTCATCAATTATCAGATAGTTGTTGACCCCCTCTTTATAACGTTCCTCCACGTAGTCATTAAGGGCATGGTATTCTTTTAGTCTTTCAAAACGGAGCTTCGGCAGATCAATCTCTATAACATTCGCAGTCGAATCGACGCGAATGATGTAGTCAGCAAAAGCATTCAGAAGTTTAGATTTCCCTGAACGTCTAATGCCTGTCACAATCTTTATATCTGGAGTATTCATTACTCCTGATAATTGATTGAGGTAATGTGGCCTGCTTATTAGTTTCATATCCTATCACCTCCCAAACTTAAAATAAATTCATTTTTGGGACACGATGCAAAGTTACGAAAAGTTCTTTAATTGTAGAATTAAAAAGTCATTTATATTTCAAAAAAAGAGGCTGCGCCGGGGG
>CAMWUM010000156.1 GCA_947177435.1 uncultured Muribaculaceae bacterium | reverse complement strand
TACTCGGCCTCATAGGTGCAGCCGAAAGTGCCGGAGCCAATCAGGCGGGTAATTTTGTATTTGCCGTCACCGATTACTCTTCCGTTGGGCAGATGCGCCGTTGCTTGCTCGTTGTTCATCGACTTTGAAATGCTTTTTATTCAAGCTACAAAGTTAATGTTTTTTCACCACTCCCCCAAGCCATTTAACTAACGTTAACAATGGCTTGGGGGAGTGGTGCGGAATTAGCGGGGAGTTAGCGGCGGCGCTTGCGGGGGGCGGACTTGCGGGCGGCCTCTTTGCTGCGGCGCGGGGCGTCGTTCTCGGCGCGGTAGTCTTTGTCCGGGTTGGCGATTTCGCTGTAGAGGCGCTTGCCGAAGAATTCGCTGCCTTTCAGGGCGCTGACCACGCGCTTAGCGTCGGCGTCAGGCACATCGAAGAGGGCGTAGCCGGGCATCAGGTCGATGCGGCCCACGTCCACGCGCTTGCCGGGCCCGTTCTTATTGAGGGTCTCGATGCGATTACCGGCGAAGAATCCGTCGGCCTTGACGGCGTTGCCGTAGATGCGTGACAGTCCCGGCTCGGCGGTTCGGCGGTCCTTGTCGGCCTCGGGGTCGAACTTCTTGCCTTTCTTGCCTCCTTTCTCGCCCTTTTCGCGGTCTTTGCGACTGGGCTTCTCGTCGATGAAGTCGATCTTGGGGGCGTCCTTGTAGTACTCGAGCAGGCGGTTGAACTCGAGCGAAAGCACGCGCTTGAGCAGGTCGTCGCTCGACAGCCACGAGAGCTTGCGGCTCACGCCACGGAAGTACTTGTCGATTTCCTCCTCGATGACCTCCACTTTCTCCAGGCGGTCGGCCAGGCTGTACAGCTGCTTCTCGATGATGTGCTCGGGGGTGGGCACGTCCTTGCGCTCGAACTTCTTGCCGATGATGCGCTCGATCTCGCGCAGCTTGCCCTTCTCGCGCGAGTGGATGATGGCCACTGACACGCCCGTCTTGCCGGCGCGGCCGGTACGGCCCGAGCGATGGGTGTAGACGGCTGTGTCGTCAGGCAGGCCGTAGTTGATTACGTGGGTGAGGTCGTCGACGTCGAGACCACGGGCGGCCACGTCAGTGGCCACGAGCAGGGGCAGCACGCGGTCGCGGAATTTCTTCATCACGATGTCGCGCTGGGCCTGGCTCAGGTCGCCGTGCAGCGCCTCGGCGTTGTAGCCGTCGGCGATCAGCTTGTCGGCGATTTCCTGGGTGTCGCGGCGGGTGCGGCAGAAGATGATGCCGTAGATGTTGGGCGAGTTGTCGACGATGCGTTTGAGGGCCAGGTACTTGTCGCGGGCGTTGACCATGTAGTAGATATGGCGCACGTTCTCGGCGCCCTCGTTGCGGTTGCCGATTACGATTTCCTCGGGCTCGTGCATGAACGTGGCGGCAATCTTAGCCACCTCCTTTGGCATCGTGGCCGAGAACAGCAGCATCTTGCGGTCGTCGGGCACGTGGCCCAGGATCTCGTTGATGGAGTCGACGAAGCCCATGTTGAGCATCTCGTCGGCCTCATCGAGCACCACGGTGTGCACGTCGTCGAGCTTGACCACCTTGCGGTTGATCAGGTCGATGAGGCGGCCGGGAGTGGCCACTATGATTTGCACGCCCTGCTTGAGTTGGCGTATCTGGCTTTCGATCGAGCTGCCGCCGTAGACGGGGAGCACGTCGAGGTCGGGCACGTACTTGGAGTAGTCGGCCAAGTCGCCCGCTATCTGCAGGCACAGCTCGCGCGTGGGGGCCAGGATCAGCGCCTGGGGCACGCGCCTGTGCGTGTCGATTCTTTGTATCACGGGCAGGCCGAAAGCCGCCGTCTTGCCGGTGCCGGTCTGCGCCAGGCCCACCACGTCGTGGTCGCCGCCCAGCAGCACAGGGATTACTTTTTCCTGCACCGGCATTGGATTTTCAAACCCCAATTCTTCAATGGCGCGCCTTAGATTTTCGTTCACGCCAAGTTCTTCAAATGATGCCATATTTATTTTTAGCTTAATTATTTTGCAAAGTTAACGCTTATGCGCTCAATTACCAAATATGTTTACGCCTTTGGGCCCGGCAGGGCGTTTTTGGCGTTCATGTCCACCTCGAGGTGGTCGGCGCTGAGTACTTCGAGGCCGAACCACGAGGCTGCCAGCACGGCGTGCTCCATCACGGCCGAGAGCACGGCCTCGAAGGCCTGCCACTGGGTGGTCACCGAGAAGCAGTAGATGTTGACCGGTATGCCCTCGGGGCTCATCGGGCCTGCGTAGAGCATCAGGTCTTTGGTGTGGTCGATCATCTCGTTCTGCACCAAGTAGCTGGTCATGTAAGCGCGGTAGAGGCCCAGATTGGTCTCGAGCGTGCCGTTGACCGGAGCCACGCCCTTGTCCCACGCGATGGTCTTGTTGGCCTGCTGCAGATTGGAGACAAACGGCTTCAGTATCGGGAACTTCTCCACCAGCGCCTCGATCTGGCCGGGCTCGGGTGCGGCCACGCTGTCGGGATTGATGTACACGGCCTGAGATATGCGGCGTACGCCGCTGTCGCTCATGCCGCGCCAGTTCTGGAACGACGATGAGACGAGCGTGTACGGGGGCACCATGACTATTGTGTTGTCGAAGTTCTGCACCTTGACGGTGGTAAGGGTCACGTCGAGCACCACGCCGTTGGCGGGGGTGTTGGGCACCACGATCCAGTCGCCCACGCGCAGCATGTCGTTCTGCGACATCTGCACGCCCGACACCAGGCCCAGGATGCTGTCCTTGAATATCAACATCAGCACCGCAGCGAACGCCGTCATACCTCCGAGCAGCGCGGCCGGCGACTTGTGCACGATGATTGACACGGCCACGATGATGGCCAGAATCCATATAAGGCCGTTGATTACGGCCAGGATGCCTTTGATGGGCAGGTTCTTAGTGTTGGCTCGTTTGTTGTACCTGGTGAATATGAACGTGACGATGGCAGTAAGGCCGAAGGCGAATGCCATGCACACGAGCACCAGGGCGCAGCGTATGATAATGGTCAGCGCCGGCGATGTGCTTTCGAATGCGAACGGCGCCAGGCTGAGGAACACCAGCGGGGGTATCACGTAAGAGCATTTGGTGAGCGTGTGCTGGGCCAGCAGGTCGTTGGCTACGTCTGACTTGCGCGCTTTGGCAATTTTCTCCGAAATCCACAGCGTTATGAACTGAAGCACCCAGCCGATGCCGAGGCTCACTGACACGATGATGGTGAAGTATATGATTTGCTCTATGGTATGGTGCTTTTCGAGGCCTATGGCGTTGAGGAGTCTTTCGATGTGGCTGAGCAGCCAAACAGCGATGGAATGCGAGGGAATAATGCTGGTGTAAGTCATGGTTAAAACGTGTTTATTTGCATATATAACAATCAAACCACGCTTTTTGCACGCCCATTCCCCAAAAAATAAGTTTTATGATGAAAGAATCACCGCCTTGATGCGCTCTTCGATGTCTTTTGCCGATTGGCGCGAGTCCTTTCATTGCAAGCCTATGAGAGCGTTGATGCGACGCGTTTCGAGCGATTTGAGATAGGCATCTGGATTCTTTGCCCGAAAATAATACCAGGCGAAGAAACGGTTGAGGGTGTAAAGATATTCGCCCTCCGGCACCAAAAGCCGTCGCCAAGCGTCCTTTATCTTCTTATAGGAAAATATCGAGAATACCTGTTTAATCTCCGGTAAATCTAGATAGCGTAAGGTCATGGCAATCAGTTGGTCATCGTCAACATTGTCGGCTGTAACAGAAGTTTGGTCGTATGACCAAAACGCATTATCCTCCTTAAGCTTTTTAAGGAGGCCGTTTTTCACTTCTATTTTCTTGTGTCGATTGATTTTCATAAATTTGCCATTAGTGCAAAGTTAACGCTTTCCTGCCGCAGAAACAAATTTTTTATGCAATTTTCATCTATTATCCCAAAAAGCAGTAAATTTGCGCATCCAAGGTTAAAATATGCAGACTGTACTTTTTCACGAAACGATTTTCGGCCCGATACATTCGCGCAGGCTCGGAGCCTCGCTTGGCATCAACCTCTCGCCGCGCGACGGCAAGGTGTGCTCTTTTGACTGCCTCTACTGCGAGGCGGGCTACAACGCACAGGGCCCCGGCACCACTGGGCTGCCTCCCCGCGCCGAAGTTAAGGCGCTGCTCGAGGCCAAGCTCGCCGACATGAAGGCCAAGGGCGAACGGCTCGACGCCATCACATTCTCAGGCAATGGCGAGCCGACTCTGCACCCCGACTTCGCGGGCGTAATCGACGACACGATTGCCCTAAGGGACAAGTATTTCCCTAACGTGAAGATAAGCGTGCTCAACAATGCCACCATGGCTGCGCGCTCCGCCGTGGCCGACGCATTGCGTAAGGTTGACAACAATATCATCAAGCTCGACAGCGCGGTCGAAAGCACTATGCGCGCCCTCGACCGCCCCGGCTCTCCTACCTTTACCGTAGAGGCCGCTATCGCCGGCATCAGGCAGTTTGCCGACACTGGCATCGTGCAGACCATGCTCACGCGCGGCGAGCACGACGGCCAGCCAGTAGACAACACCACCGACGTCGAAATAGAGGCCCTTATCGACGCTTACAGGCAGATAAAGCCGCGCCAGGTGATGCTTTACTCCATCGACCGCCGCACGCCCGAGCAGTCGCTCCAGCAAGTGCCCAAGCCCGAATTGCAAGCAATCGCCGACCGCATTTCAGCAGCCACCGGCATCCCCGTCACCGTCAGCTGACCCCCGACAGCTATCTTGCCGTCGATCAACGGGGCGCCCGACAGGGGCGCCCCGCTCAATCAATCTATTTGGATTTTACGGCGTTAGCGGAAAAATCGGGGAAGACTTTTGACACACCTACATGTTCCTACTCCGACAGCACCACCTTTTTGCCGTTTTGTATATATACGCGGCCCATAGACCACCAGCGAATCGACAGTGTAAATGTGCTCGCCGAGCAGTTCGCCCAACTGGCCATACGCAGACGTATGTATCACCTGGCAATCTATGTCGTCGTCAGACGAAGTGTTAAGCGTCGCCATAGTCCTGTAGTCTTTTTCACCGAGGCAAGGCATCCTTTATCGACGTAACGATATGCTGAATCAGTTCCAACATTCGCTGTGGCGATCCTCCACGGTTCAGCCGCATGCATGACAGCCATGCACAATGCAGACACCATCAAGGTGAAAAATAAACGTTTGCCACTCATAATGTATTGTATTTAGTATGATTCATAAGGTACATAACTCCATTTACTTTTGTTCAACTCTTATCCTGGCATATTCATCTCCAAATTGGATTTCTACATAGAGATGTCTTTTCTTTCCAGTGGTATTGGGGGTAGCCGTTAGGG
>CAMWUM010000155.1 GCA_947177435.1 uncultured Muribaculaceae bacterium | reverse complement strand
GCCTGTACTCGCCCTCGGAAAATCCAGGGGTGGCAGGCGCCTGCGCGGGAGCGCTTGGCCTGGAGGGCTTAGACCATAGCGAGGTGGTTGCCGATGGCGTATGGAACGAAGTGCGTATCCGGTCTGTGCCGGCGGTCTTTGGCAGCGATGTGCCCATAGTGAAGTTGAGCCATCGCGGGTCGATGTCGCGCAGGAATGGCGATGGGTTGGTGCTCACGGTCATGCCGTTGCGGAAGCGTGAAGCGGCGTAAGTCATCATGCAGAACCTTTTGGCGCGTGTAATGGCCACGTACAGTAGTCGGCGCTCCTCCTCAAACTCGCGCATCGAGTCCTTGGCCATCATCGACGGCAGCAGATCGTCCTCGACGCCGACGATGAACACGTTTCCGAACTCCAGACCCTTGGCGGCGTGGATGGTCATTAGCGTCACCTTTTCGGTGGTGTCTTCCTCCTTCGAATCCTGGTCAGTGGCCAGCGAGACCTCACTGAGGAAGTTTGGCATGTATATGTCTTCAATGGCGCCCTCCTCGACCTTTCCGGCCACGCACTCGGCCACGCCGTTGAGGAGCTCCTGCAGGTTTTCCTGCTTTGAGATGCTTTCGGGGGTACGGTCGGAGATGAGCGCGGCGAGCAATTTGGTCTCTGATATTATTTTCTTGGCGGCCTCAGAGGCGTCGCATAGGGTGTGGCTTTGGGGATCGTTGAGGGCGTTGAATCCCTCAATCATAGTCTGGAAATCCTGCAGCCTGTTGCGGGCGGCTTTGCCCAAGTCCACGCCGTAAGCGTCAACGTCGCAAATCACCGTCCAGATGCTGACGCGGTGGTCGATGGCGGCTGAGGCGAGCTTGCGCACGGTGGTGTCGCCGATGCCGCGGGCCGGGGTGTTGATTACGCGCTTGATGGCCTCGTCGTCGTTGGGATTGATTGACAGGCGGAAAAAGGCGATGGCGTCCTTCACCTCCTTGCGCTGGTAGAACGACAGGCCGCCGTAGATGCGGTAAGGGATGTTGCGTTTGCGGAGGGCCTCTTCCAGCACGCGGCGCGGGGCGTGGGTGCGGTAAAGGATGGCGAACTCCTCAAACGAGTCGCCCGTGTGGTGCTGCACCTGCGATATGCGGTTTGACACGAGGTATGCCTCCTCAAAGTCGCTGTAGCTTTTCTGCACCTCGATGCGGTCGCCCATCTGATTGAGTGAGAATACCTTCTTGGGCAGTTGCTCCTTGTTCTTCTCAATGAGTGAACTGGCGGCGTTGATGATGTTCTGCGTCGAGCGGTAGTTCTGTTCGAGCTTGTGTATCTGCAGAGTGGGGTAGGCGTTGCGCAGATTGAGGATGTTGCTGATGTTGGCGCCGCGGAATGAGTAGATGCTCTGTGCGTCGTCGCCCACGGCGCACAGCCTTTGGCACTGCTGTGTCAGAAGCGACACGATGGCGTGCTGGGCGTAGTTCGTGTCCTGGTACTCGTCGACGAGCACATACTGGAAGTACTCCTCGTAATGGCGGCGTATGTCTGGATTCTCGTTGAGCAGAGTATAGGTGTAGTAGAGCAAATCGTCGAAGTCCATCGCTCCTGCCACATGGCAGCGGTTGACGTACCCGGCGTATATCTCGTGCATGCGGTCGCGCTTGGCGTTGCGGTCGGCCTTGCGTATGCCGGCATCGGCGGCGTACTGCGCGGGGCTTATCAACGCGTTTTTGGCAAAGGAAATGGCATTCATCACGACGTTGGGCTTATACACCTTGTCGTCGAGGTCCATATCCTTTATTATCATCTTGATGAGCGACTTGGAGTCGGCAGTGTCGTAGATGGTGAAGCTTGGCTTGAACCCGATTTTCTCAGCGTTGATGCGTAGGATGCGGGCGAAGATGGAGTGGAACGTGCCCATCCAAAGCTTCGATGCCGTCTTGGGACCCACGAGGTCCTGGATGCGCTCGCGCATCTCGCGTGCGGCCTTATTGGTGAAAGTCAACGCAAGGATGCGCCAAGGCTCGTAGCCATGGGCCAGCAGGTGCACTATCTTATAAGTCAGCACCCTGGTCTTGCCCGAGCCCGCGCCGGCAATCACCAGCTGGGGGCCGTCGCAATACTCGACTGCCGCCCGTTGCTGGTCGTTGAGCTTCGACAGATAGTCCTCCATTCTTACCAGAATTTGTTGTTGTCCGCCGAGTATTCAAACCCTGCGGCGGCGAGTGTGGCTTCGAGTTGGGCACGGTCGATGTGCAGGTCGTCGCAAAGAGCGTCGAGCGACGGGTAATCGTCGCGCAGTTTGGTATTGACGTAGCTCATCAGCATGGCCGGGTCTTTGGGCAGGTTATCCATATATCAGAATAGTTTCTTTGGCTTAGTGGTTTGGAAATCTTTGAGATAGGCGGGCACGCTGTAGGCAAGGTCGAGGAACTCGCGCCGCGCGTAGGCCATGTCGGCCAAAGCCAGCATATCCACGGCCAGCGGCTGCACGTCGGGGATGTGGCGCACGTTGGGAGCGTCAAGCACGGGTATGGCCTTGTCTGAGCCATTGCCGAAGATGAGAATGGGTCTGCCGGTGGCGATGAGGTCGGCGTAACTGTCGGCGTCGAGTATGAGCGGCTGCGGAGCCATCAACTCGTTCAGTCCCAAATCGTAGGCTGCAGTGTAAACCTCCATGCGGCGTGCGTCGATCATAGGCACGAAGATGGTGTCGTCGGCAATCTCCTCGGGATGCCCGAACATCACCGACGTTGCCAACAACTTAAGTGTGTCTATTCCAATGAGCGGAATGTCAAGCGCGTACGCTAATCCTTTCGCTTCGCTCAGTCCGATGCGCAAGCCCGTGTAGCTGCCCGGGCCCATTGACACGGCCACAGCCTGCACGTCAATTTCTTTATCACGCGCGAAATCGAGGCAGCCTTTGACAAATCCCGACAGCAGGGCCGCGTGGTTTTGTCCGTTGAACTCCTCGTAATGCGCCAGTATCATGCCCTCGGCTGTCAGCGCGGCCGAGCAGGGCACAGTTGATGTCTCTATGCTTAGAATTACTGCCATTGCTAAATCCTTTCTGCAAAGTTACGAAATCCCCCCGCCTCAAATCGCAATTTAGCTTTTTTTATGAAAATATGACACCGGAAATTTTGGCGCAAGATTTGCAGGATTGTTATATAAACGGATTAAAACTTAAACCATATATATTATGCAACAAGGCAAAATTGGCGTGACCACGGAAAATATTTTCCCGGTCATCAAAAAATTTCTTTACAGCGACCACGAGATCTTCCTGCGCGAGCTGGTGTCAAACGCGGTCGATGCTACCCAGAAAATCAAGACCCTCAGCAACTTCGGCGAGTATAAGGGCGAACTCGGCACTCTCGACGTGCGCGTCAGCATCGACAAGGAGGCCGGCACGCTGACCATCAGCGACCACGGCATCGGCATGGACGCTGAGGACATCGACAAGTATATCAACCAGATAGCCTTCTCGGGTGCTGAGGAGTTCCTTGAGAAGTACAAGGATACGGCCAACTCAATCATCGGCCACTTCGGCCTGGGCTTCTACTCGGCCTTCATGGTTGCCAAGAAGGTGGAAATCAATTCGCTCTCGTACAAGGAGGGCGCCAAGCCTGTCAAGTGGACCTGCGACGGTTCGCCTGAGTACACGATGGAGGAGGGCACCCGCACCGAGCGAGGCACCGACATTGTGCTTTACATCGACCAGGAGGACGACAAGCAGTTCCTGGAGCGCGCCACCATTGAGGGCCTGCTCAAGAAATACTGCCGCTTCCTGCCCGTGCCCGTAATCTTCGGCAAGGAGCAGGAGTGGAAGGACGGCAAGATGGTTGACACCGACCGCGACAACGTGGTCAACTCCACCGAGCCGCAGTGGATGAAGAAGCCTGCCGACCTCACAAAGGAGGACTACCTCAACTTCTACCACGAGCTATATCCCGGTCAGGATGACCCGATGTTCTGGATTCACCTCAACGTCGATTACCCGTTCAATCTCACCGGCATCCTCTATTTCCCGAAGATTCACAACAATTTCGAACTCACCAAAAACCGCATCCCGCTCTATAGCAACCAGGTGTACGTCACCGACTCGGTCGAAGGCGTCGTGCCTGAGTTCATGATGCTGCTGCAAGGTGTAATCGACTCGCCCGACATCCCTCTGAACGTGTCGCGCTCCTATCTGCAGGCCGATACTGCCGTGAAGAAGATTTCGTCGTACATCACCAAGAAGGTGGCCGCTCGCCTGGAAGATATTTTCTCTAGCGATCGCGCCGACTACGAGACCAAGTGGGACGACATCAAGATCTTCATTGAGTACGGCATGCTCACCGACGAGAAATTCTGCGAGGCAGCCATGAAGTTTGTGCTGCTCAAAGACACCGAGGGCAAGTACTATACCCTCGACGAATACCGCGCTCTCGTCGAGCCCGAGCAGACCGACAAGGATGGCAACGTGGTCTACATCTATTCTACTGACAAGACGGCCCAGTATTCTTACATCAACGCCGCCAACGCTCTGGGCTACAACGTGCTGCTTATGGATGGCCAGCTTGACAACCACTTCGTGGGCCTGCTCGAGCAGAAGATCGAAAAGACCCGTCTGGTACGCGTAGACAGCGAGGTGGCCAGCAACCTCATCCCCAAGACCGACAGCAAGAGCGTTGACCTTTCGGCCGTGCAGCGTGGCATGCTCACCACCGTGTTCCGCTCGCAAGTACCTGAGGTGGAGAAGGCCAACTTCCTCGTTGAGTTCGAGGCAATGTCGCCTACCGCCATGCCTATTGTCGTCACTCAGAACGAGTATATGCGTCGTATGAAGGACATGGCTGCCATGCAGCCCGGCATGAGCTTCTACGGCGAACTGCCCGACAGCTACAACCTCGTGGTCAACACCGAGCACCCGCTCATTGTCAAGGTGCGCGACGCCGCCACCGCCGCCATCGGTGCGCAGGTTGAGCCCCTCGCCAAGGAAATCGACGAGAAGAACAAGCAGGCCAGCGACATCCGCGCCGCCGCCAAGGACGGCAAGCTCAGCACCGAAGAGCAGCAGCAAGTCAGCGACCTCGAGAAGGCCGTCGGCGAGCTCCGCGAAAAGCAAGAGCAGATCGAAAAAGACTACGCCGCTAACCAGCCCGAAGTCAAGCAGCTCATCGACCTCGCCCTCCTCGGCAACGGCCTCCTCAAAGGCGCCGTCCTCAACGCCTTCATCGCCCGCTCCGTCTCCCTCATGTAATCCCTTCCCCTCCATACCAACGCCCTCCGGCCCAATCCCGGAGGGCGTTCCTTATTTTATAAATTCAATTGCAACGGATAACCTCCCCCTTGCCAATTAAAGAATGAAGGAATAAATCCTATTCCGAAAACTTGGTACATGTACCGATTTTTTGGAATAGGGAATTGGAGATTATATATA
>CAMWUM010000154.1 GCA_947177435.1 uncultured Muribaculaceae bacterium | reverse complement strand
CGCAAAGTTAGACAAATATGTTTTATTATCCAAAAAAAATCAGTAATTTTGCATAAATATTTCTCAGTATGAAAAATCGAGACAGCTTTATCCTGTATATTCAGGACGCGATAAGAGACAACTGGGAGCTCCTCGCCCTCACCGATTTTGACGGTATCTCCCTGCAATACCGCGACATAGCTCGCAAGATAGCCAAGCTGCACATCCTTTTTGAGCATTCGGGCCTTAAAGCTGGCGACCGCGTGGCCCTCTGCGGCCGCAACAGCGCCCACTGGTGCGTGGCTTTCCTGGCCACCGTTACTTACGGAGCTGTGGCTGTGCCCATCCTGCACGATTTCCATCCCGACAATATACACCACCTGGTCACGCACAGCGACTCGCGCCTGCTGTTCTGCGATGCCGACATATGGGAGCATCTTGACCCAGAAAAGATGCCCAAACTCGACGGCGCGCTGCTGCTGGCCGACTTCTCGCTTCTGGTGTCGCGCTCGGCAGGTCTTGACGAGGCTCGCCACCACCTCAACGAGCTCTTTGGTCAGAAGTACCCCGACCGCTTCACGGCCGAGGATGTGAATTATAAGGAGGAAAATCTCGACGACTTGGCCATCATCAACTACACGTCGGGCTCTACCGGTTTTTCAAAGGGAGTGATGCTTCCGTACCGCGCGCTGTGGTCTAACCTGCAGTTCTGCATCGACCATCTCAAATTTCTCAAGCCTGGCGACGGGGTGGTGTGCATGCTGCCTCTGGCCCACATGTACGGCCTGATGGTTGACCTAATCCACTGCCTGGCCAAGGGATGCCACCTGTATTTCCTCACGCGCCTGCCGTCGCCCACTATAATTATGAAGGCATTCGCCGAGGTTAAGCCAAAGCTTATCGTGGCCGTGCCCCTCATCATCGAGAAGATAATCAAGACCAAGGTGTTCCCGATGCTCGAGAAGCCGCTGATGCGTCTGATGCTGATGGTGCCCTTTGTCGACGACAAGCTGCTGGGAAAAATCAAGGAGAAGCTTACCGATACTTTCGGCGGCAACCTGCAGCAACTCATAATCGGCGGTGCCGGTCTCAACAAGGATGTCGAGCAGTTCTTGCGCCGCATCAAGTTCCCGTTCACTGTCGGTTACGGCATGACCGAGTGCGCTCCGCTCATCGCCTATGCGCCTTGGGACGAACAGCGCCCCCAGTCGTGCGGACGCATAGTCGACCGCATGGAGGCTCGCATCGACAGCGCCGATCCGGCCAATGTGCCCGGCGTGCTCTGGGTGCGTGGCGACAATGTGATGCAGGGATATTTCAAGAACGAGGAGGCCACCAAGGCCGTCATGACTCCCGATGGATGGATGAATACCGGCGACATTTGCTCGATGGACTCCGACGGATTCGTCTACATCCGCGGCCGCGACAAGAATATGATACTTGGCCCTTCTGGACAAAACATTTACCCCGAAGAGATCGAGCAACAGCTCAACAATATGCCTTACGTCAGTGAGTGCTTGGTGGTGTCAACGCCTGACCACCAGCTCGAAGCCCTCATATACCCCGACTTTGAGAATGCCGAGCACCAAGGCATGAGCCGCGCCGAGATTGACGACCTGATGCGGAAAAATGTGGAGCAGCTCAACAAGGATCTTCCGGCATACTCGCGTATTGCTATCACCACGGTGGTCAACGAAGAGTTTGAAAAGACTCCCAAGCGATCCATTAAACGTTATCTTTATCAGAAATAAGATATTAAGAAGGTATCTAAAATATTAATCGCCATTTTTGTAGGGTTGGTGGTCACTGTATTGCTGGTGCCCACCACCGTCTACATTATGCTCTCGACCGATTGGGCTCAGGAGCGCCTGCGTACTGCCGGTGAGGAAGCCCTGCAAAAGGCGCTTGGAGTCGAAGCAGAGATTGGCGAGGTAGAGTTCGTGCCGTTTAATCGCTTGGCCGTGCATGACGTGTCGATCGCTGATGACTATGGCGAGAAGTCTTTCGCCATCAGTAGCATAGAGGCCCGTTACGAACTCTTCGACTTCCTCTTCCGCGGCGAAATGGTTGTGGACTATGCGGTTATAGACACTCTGGTGGGGCATGTGTACCGTGCCACGCCCGATGCTCCGCTCAATGTCTCGGGCATTCTCGACCGCTTGCGCAAGGAAGATAACGATGGCTCGGTCAAGATCTTCAATTTCCGATTCAATGATATAGAGGTGCTCAACAGCCGCCTGAGTTACGATGTGCTCTCTGTGCCGGAAACGCCGGGCCGTTTCTGTGTGTCGCATACCCAACTCGAGGATTTCAACGTGTTGCTGTTGGCTCCGATGGTATCGAATTCCGGCTACAAATTGCGGCTCCGCGGACTGAGTTTCAAAGAGGCTTCGGGATTCGAGGCGGTCAATATCTCGGGCTCGATGCTGCTGACCGACAGCATATTCTTGCTTGAAGACCTCACTATGGAGTTGCCGCATTCGAGATTGGCGTTCGGTAAGGTCGAAGCCCAGATGGACGGCCTCAATTCCATAGGCAAAATCGGCACCGAATACCCAATTGAGATAATGGTCACTGACGGTTCGCGGCTTAGCCTTGTAGACTTCGCTGCGTTTTGTCCTGATCTGACGGATTTTGATTACGAACTTGATATTGAGATGCAGGCCTCGGGCAGGCTCGACTCGCTGCATCTGCATAATCTTGACGTGCGCGAGAACGGTGGCTGTCTCCGTGCCAGCGCGTCGGGGTTTGTGGGCGGCCTTCCGTCCATAGACAGCGCAACGCTCAATGATGTCAGGCTGGACGTTCTGCTTTGCCCCGAGCCTATCAGAATTGCGGCCACGCGCTATCGGCAACTTCTGCCTGCCGGAGTGAGACGATTACTGCAGAACACCGGCTCGGTCATGGCCCACGCTGCTATCAATGGACGGATATCCGGTGCGGATGTCGACGCAATTGTGGATGTCGGCGACCTGGGTTATGTTGACGTCAAGGGATACGCCGGTTATTCCAAGGGCAGTACGCGTTTGGCAGGAAATGTCAACGTCCACGACCTCGATCTGGGCGCAGTCACTGGCAATGACCAGTTTGGCTTGCTGACAGCCTCGGCCAAGGCTGACGGGGCAATCCGCTACGGACGCCCCGAAGGGCACGTGGATGCCAAGGTCAGCCAGTTTGGTTTCAAAGGCTATGATTATGAGAATATCGCCATCAACGGATATGTCAAGGGCAAAGAAAAGTCCGTGAGGCTGATTGCCAAGGATCCTAACCTGCGGCTCGATATATCGGCAGGCATGGGCGCCTTGGCCGACAAAGACGATCCCGGGCAGTTCGCTACGCTTCACGCTGAGGTTTACTCGCTCAGGGGCGATTCAACAGGTCTCTTGCCCGGTGTGTGCTCGCTGTCGGGATTTGTCGATGTCGATGCTGAATATGAATCGCTTAGCAGCATCGAAGGCACGCTGGAGGCTTCCGATATTACGCTTGTCAATTCTGCCGGCGAGAAGGCTTCGCTTTCATCGCTTAAGGTTCAAGCCAACAACCGTACCTCGCCTGTGGGATTTGTCAATGTAGAGTCCGACGTGCTGAACGGTGGTCTTAACGGTGATTTTGACTTATCCACTTTATGGTCTGATTTGCAGGCTATGATGCAGTGCGTGTACGCAATGCCTGGCCTCGAGCAAAATGATGTAGCCACGGAGAGCGATAACGATTTCGAATACCGCTTTGTAGTTGAAAATGCCCTCGATCTTTCGAGGTTTTTGAAGTTGCCGGTGCTCCTAACCGATCCCGTCACCATATCCGGTAGTGTCAATGGCCCAGGACTTCAAGCCGAGGCATTGCTCGACGCTCCATATCTACTCAAAGGAAACGGGGTGATATACAACACGCTCCTTTCGGCAAGGTTGGATCAGACCAACGGCGCTCTGGTGAATTTCGCCACACTCATGCCCACCCCCAAGGGCCAGATGGATCTGAAAGCCAAGATTACAGGCTGGGCTAACGCATTCGACGCCAATGTTGATTGGGAGATCCAACGCGACAATCCTATCAACGGCAAATTTGAGATATTGGCCTCCATATTTAGCGGCACAGACCACAAACCTAACGTGGTGGTTGATTTCATGCCGGGCACTATCAATTTCGGCAAGGATGCATGGCAGATTGACCGCTCACGATTTATGTGGCAGGATCGGCGCCTGACTGTTGACAACTTCGCCATGCAGTGCGGCAGCCAGGGCCTGAGTGTGAGCGGAACGGCGAGCGAGGATCCGGAGGATGTACTGTTGGTGTCGCTTCGCGAGGTGCAACTGGTGGATATATTTGAGACGCTCGACATTCAGAAGGCTCTGGTATGCGGCGTGGCCACAGCCGATCTGCATGTTTCCAACCTTTTCTCTTCTGCGCCTGATATTTACAGCACGAAATTCTTTGTCAAGGATATGGGCTACAACTATTGCGTGATTGGCGACGGCATGATTGATGCGTGGTACGACGTCGAGAAACAGTCGTTTGTGCTTGATGCAGACCTGGTCAACAATCTTGGCCGCGAATCGCACATAGTATGCTCAATCAATCCCGCACGGTCGTATCTCGATCTGAAGATAGACGCTGACTATGCCCCTGTCGGATTTATGCAGCCGTTTATGGAGGCCTTCTGCTCGGGCATCCAGGGCCGCGTATCAGGCAACGCTCACCTGTTCGGTACCTTTGAATGCATCGACCTTTACGGTGACATATTCGTCGACGACCTGAGGCTGAAAATTGACTTTACCGATGTGTGGTACAATGCCACCGACAGCATCCACCTCACCCCCGGCGTAATTGATCTTACGGATGTCACCATTCGTGATGACGAAGGTCACGAAGCTAAACTCAATGGCAAGGTGTGGCATAAATATTTCAAGGAGCCCACGTTCGACTTTGCCGTCACCGGAGCTGACGGACTGCTCTGCTATGATATTAAGCGTAGAGACAATCCTCGCTGGTTTGGACAAATCTGGGGCCGTGGAGGCGCAAAGATTACAGGTTATCCAGGAGTGGTCAACATTGACGCTTCAATGGCCACGGTGGGCAAAAGCAATTTCTCGTTCGTGATTACCGACGACAAGGAGGCGCTTGATTATTCATTTATTACATTCCGTGACGTCACCCCCAAGGACTCGGCCACCATAGCAGCCGAACGAATGATGTATGTACCAAAGGCAGAGATCATCGCGCAGGAGATGGCCAATCAGGCTGAGGACGAGACCAAGACAGACTATAACATCAACATCACGGCAGACATACGTCCCGAGACAGAAGTAGTGGTCATAACCGATCCGATATACGATGACAAGATCTCGTGCCATGGCGTGGGAACACTTACCATTGCTTATTCATCTCTCGACGAAGATCTTAGGATGACTGGCGAATACGAATTGGAGAGCGGTTCGTACTCTTATAT
>CAMWUM010000153.1 GCA_947177435.1 uncultured Muribaculaceae bacterium | reverse complement strand
GGTCTGGCACGAGGGGATGGCCTGGGAGGTGTAGAGCGTGCCGGTTACGAACGGGGTCTTGGGGTTGCGCTTGTCGACGGTCATGACGATATGCATGTCGTTGACAGAGTCAGTGTACTCGACGGGCGACTTGACGTCGGCGGTGAGGACGAGGTCGTTGACCTTGGCCATCATCTGCTGGAAGGCCTGTACGCTTGCGTCAGACTCGAGGTTGGGGATCAGACGCATGTACTCGCTGGCCAGGCCGTTGAAGAGCTCGGCGTTCTGGGTGCCGGGGAGGATCCAGTACTGGAGGGCCTGGATTGAGTCGGCGGGAGCGGAGCCGAGGGCGAGGCGGAACGAAGCCTGTACGGAGTCAACGCGCTCTTCGATGCTGGTCACCTTGACGGCGGCGTGCTGGTCGTTAGCGGCAGTCGAGGGCATGGTGTAAACCGAGTCGGAGGCGAGGATGCCGGCGAGGGTCTCAGCATTTACGCCGAGGGCCTGCTGCAGGGCGCGGTCGTTCTTAAGGGTGGAAGCGAAGCCGGCGAACTGCTGCTGCGTGGTGCCCTGGGGGGTGGGCACGAGGTCGTTGGCCTTGCTGAGAGTGTCTACGAAAGCGACGAACTCGCCGTAGGTCTTTGCCTTGTCCTCGACAGAGGGCTGGATGAGGATGGCGGCAACGTCAACCACGCGCACTGGCTCTTCGTAGAAGGCTGTGGGGCGGTAGTTGGGGTTGTACTGGTTCTGCATCCTCTCGGTGGTGGCGCGGTACGAGGGCACGTAGAACTGCCACTTCATCTGGTCGTACACTGCCTTGCGGTCAGCGTCCTTGATGTCGACAGAGTCGGCCATGTTGACGGGAGCGTAAGCGTACTGTACCGACGAGTAGGTGTTGTTGTCGGCGTACACGCTCTTGGCGTCGAGGTCGTTGGCGGTGAACAGGCCCGAAATGAGCTGGTTGTAGATAGCCTGCTTGAAGTAGTCGTCAATCTCCTGCTCACGAGCCAGCCAAGCGCTCTTCATTGCTGCGATAGCCTGGGGGTCTTGACCCTTGGGGTTGTCGATGAGGGCCTTGGCCTGCTGCATGCTGGCGAGCTGCACGGGCGGGTTGGCGGTGGCCATGATTTGAGCGAACTGGTAGAAGAGCTGCTGGTCGTTCTCGATGATCTGGCCGAGGAGCTTGGGCGAGGCGGTGATGCCGAGGCGGTCGCACTCCTTGTTGATCATGGCCTGCTGGGCAAGCATGGCCAGGATCTGCTGGCGCATCTGGTCGCTGTTGAAGCGCGACTTGTCCATGTTGTTGACGTAGCTTTCGTACACTTTGTCGACGTCTTGCTTGTCGACGTTGACGCCTCCGGCCGTAAACTCGGTGGTGCTGCCGCGCTTGCACGACTGCACGGGGTTGAAGTCGGTGAGAGTCAAAATGAATAAGGCGAGGGTGAGGCCAATGACGGTGACCAGGCACCCTTGTTTCTGCCTAATTTTCTCTAACGTTGCCATTAAAAATATTAGTGATTTAGTTTATTATTTCACAAATGGTTACAATACAAATAGTTAACACGGCCGCCAGGCTCGAGGCCGGGCAGTCGGGGCTAATAAAGCGCACAAAGTTAGATATTTTTTGCCACAACACCAAATAGTTGTGAGAATTTAATGCAAATTTTCGCTTTTTTACTGTTTTTTTTCACTGCGGTAGACTTTCGGCCCAGTTCAGGCGTTATACAATATATGTATCACCTTTAACACCTCAATCAGATGAACTCAAAGACACTCACATTGGTCGGCTTGCTGTCGTTGGCGGCTGGCATTATGGCGATTATCTGTTATAATTCTATAAGGTCGGATGGCGTGACTATCGTGGCCGGCATATTTTTCGTGGCCGTGGGCATCATCAACCTCCTGGCCATCGGCACCCGCAAGGATGAGAAGCCAGGACGGCGCGTGATGACCCAGGTGGCCAACGCCGGCGCCATCATATTCGGCATCTGCCTGCTGGTGTTCAAGGCCCAGCTTAGCCCGCTGGTGCAGTGGGTTTTTGGCATAACGACGGCACTGTGCGCGGTGTGGATGCTGCTCATCATCCTGTTTGGGCTCAGGCCGATGCGCGTGCCGATGTGGACGCTCGTGTTCCCGCTTGCCCTGGCCGGATGCTCGGTATATACATTATTGCAAAACGCGCCTGTGCGTGACGACCGCATCGTGCTGGCCACAGGCATAGCGCTCTGCGTTTTCGGCCTTGGCTCACTGGCCTTGGCCATCATACGCAGTGCCGCCAGGAAGGCTTTGGCCGATAAGGCCCGCGACGACGAGAAGCAGGCCCAGCGCGAACTGGCCCATGCTGAAAAGCAAGACAAGCCCCAGACTGATGCCAAGACCGATAAAACAGAAAATACATACGTGTCGGAGTAGGCTTATCTCTTTGATTTTTTAGGAATTTATACAGATAGTCGGCAAAATCATTGGTTTTGTCGACTATCTGTTTTGTACTGATATTCAGACAATTAATAAATTTTAACAAACGTTTTGCGATAATTTGTTAGTTTTAATTTAAAAATTAGCTGTCAAAACCGATGTGTAATTAAAAATTTTCACTATCTTTGCCAAATCTTATTTTGCATAGCATATTCTATAATCTTTTCCATAATGAGAAAACTGAATGCCTTTTTGACATTTGCCGTGGCCGCGCTTGCGGTCTCCGCGCAAGATGCGCCGCGATTCGTTCAAAACGATGACGCCCCCGCTCAGCAGCCGTTCCTGACTGTGCCGCAGCTGCCCGGCGCGCCTGTAAAGCATCAGGCGCCGATGTTCGGCAAGTCGCTCGAACAGTCGTTTAACGTTACATTCATTTCGGCTGATAAACTTGACGACTTCACCATCGTCGATGGCAACAACGACGGCAAGAAGTTCGCATTTTACGACGCCGAGCGCTGTCTGCGTCTGCAGGCTCCGACGCGCGGCACCGGCGAGGATTATCTGGTGCTCCCGGCCGTAGACATGCGTAAGAACTATTCTTACGGATTCTCCGTCGACCTGTGCTCCGCCACCAGCAAGAACTCGCAGGTCAGCCTCGTAGTGGCCAAGGGCAAGACCCTCACCGCCCTGCGCGAGGCCGAGGTTGTGGTTGACCTCACTGTCACCGACGCCGTGCTCCCCGACTGGCAGACCATCTCGGGAGAATACACCTGCGACGAGGCCGGCGAATACTATTTCGCCCTGAAATGCACCAACACCGGCTCAATGTCTACCCTATACGTGCGCCAGGTAGATCTGGCCCGAGAGATGCTCAAGATCGAGCCCTGTTCCCCCACCAACGTCACCTGCGTGTCGGCCGAAGACGGCAGCCCGGTGGTAACTCTCACCTGGGAGCCCCCCACAGAATACTGGAACAACGGCGGCCCCATTACCGAGCCCCTCTTCTTCGACATCTGGAATGACACCAAGAAGCAGTACGTGGTCCATGACATTCCCGCCGAATATCCCGTCACCACATACGTTGACACCAATCCCCTGATGGGCGACAACACATACGTGGTGATCGCCAAGACGGCGCGCATCGAGGGCGGATATTCCTACACCGGATGCTACGTCGGCTTTGACATCCCCGCCGACGTCATCGGCCATACCTCGACCCAAGGCAACAACACCGGCATGGCCTACGTCACCTGGACTCCTGTGGAGAACGACATTCACGGCCGCAAGATACTCGAGCCCGTCTACCATGACGTGTACCAGCTCTGGAGCGGTGGACAGGCCATCGCAGGGCAAGACTTGACCGGCGGTTCGCTCAAAGTGCAGGCCACGCAGGCGAATGCCCCGCAGGCATTCTTCACCTATGTAGTATTCGCGCGCACGAGCAAAGGCCGCAGCGACAATTATTCATATTGCGAGCCCCTGGCTCTGGGCAAGCCCTACGAACTGCCTTATCTCGAGTCATGGACCAACCGAGGCATCTCGCACCCCATCTCCACCGGCACCGATGCCTGGGCTTCCAACTGGTTCACTTGTGGCGAGCGCACTTACAATGAGTTCGGTCCTGTTGACGGTGACGACGGCTACACCATCTTCTATGCCGGTTCGTCAACCGAATCCCCCGTTTCGTCGCTTCTGCTCGGTCTCTTCCATATCGACGCCGACGCCGAGAATCCTCTCTTTACCATCTACACTCTGGCACAGTGGGCAGATCCCAATTACGCCCCGAGCTACAACTACGTCACTCTCGACGCCGACCTGCACGACGGCAACGGTTATAAGCCCATCGGCATATTCTCGACCAACGCTCAGGAGCTCGGCGTGCCCGACGCTACCTGGGTGGGCCAGTCGATATCCCTGGCTGACCTCAAGGGCAAGGACGTGCACCTGCGCGTGACCGCCACCAATATCAACTATTATGTGACGGCATTTGACAAAATGCACATCTTCGACTGCACCGACTACAACGCCAGCAACGTGCGCATCTCCGGCCCCGAGCAGTTGACGCCCGGCTATCCCTCGACCTTCACCGTGCTCATCGACAACTATGGCAAGCAGCCCCTTACCTCTAAGGACTATACTGTAGAACTTCTCTTCAACGGCGAAGTAGTGGCCAGCAAGCCCGGCGACGAAATCCCCTATATGGGCATGACCGGTCAGGTTGAGTTTGAGTGGGCCCCCACTTGCCTCAATGCTGTAGGCATGGTGACTCCCAAGGCCAAGATCAGCGCCCGCGTGGTATGCGAGCAGGACAAGAGCCAGGCTGACAATGCATCGGCCACTATCGAAATCCCCATCGTGGCCACCACATGGCCCACGGCTCAGGACCTGACAGCCAACCGCGAAACCACCACCGGCGTGGTCACCGTGGCATGGGACGAGCCCGAGCTCATCGGCCTGCCTCTGCAGCGCACCCTCGAGACGTTTGAGTCATACGAGATGCCCAGCAAGACCGGCTTTGGCGACTGGACGCTCTACGACGGCGACGGAGGCCCCAGCTCGGCCAACCGCGTGGGCGTGTCAGGCGTTGATAAGGACGAGCCCCTGTCGTTCGTAGTATTCAACTTCTCGCCGGCCAACAAGCAGTTCTATGCCCACGGCGGCACCCACTGCATCGGCGCAGTATATAATTACGACCGCTCAGCCCAGCAAGACTGGATCATCTCGCCCGAACTCTCAGGCGAAAAGCAGACCATTACCTTCTGGGCCAAGAGCCATCCCACACAGTACAGCGAGATGTACCAGAGGTACGAGAAGTTGACCGTCGTGTACTCCACCACCGATGCCAACCCCGAAAGCTTCGACCACGCTCTGATCGTTGACGCCACCGTCCCATTCGAGTGGACCAAGATGCAGGTGACCGTGCCCGAAGGCGCTCTCTACTTCGCTCTGGTATGCACCAGCGAGGACACCTACATCCTGCTCATCGACGATATTGAGTTCACCCGCGGCGACGCCGCTCCGGTTGACCTGCAAGTCAATGGCTACAACAT
>CAMWUM010000152.1 GCA_947177435.1 uncultured Muribaculaceae bacterium | reverse complement strand
CACCTACACCGTGGCCATCCCCGCAGGCACGTTCATCCTTAACGATGACATGGACACCAACGCCACCGCCATCGAGCTGCAGTACGAGGTGAGCGGCGTCAACGCCATCGCCTCCGTCCTGGCTGATCCCGACGCAGAGCTCAACATCTGCACCGTCTCCGGCATACAGCTCCGCCAGGGCCGCGCCGCCGACGTGCTCAAGGGCCTGCGCCCCGGCATCTATATCATCAACGGTGTTAAGACCCATATCCGCTGATAACGTTCAACCCCTGAAGATACGATTATGAAACATTATCATATATCTTTGCTCGCTGCCGGATTCGCCTCCCTATGCACGCTGACGATGTCGGCGGACATTACCGACGCCATCCCCGCAAGCAAGCCCAACCCCGAAGCCCAGGCCTGGTCGGCGACCGCCGACAGGCCAGCCCTCATGGAGGCGCTCAGCCGCACTCCCGGCTTCAGATTTAACGACAAGTTCGCCTCGTCGCCTTTCAAGGCCATGCCGATTGAAGGCCAGGCGATGCCCAACCCGCAGGCCGACGATGCGATCGCTCGCATCGTCAGCGGCCCGCGCCGCGTAATCCCCGGCGGCACCAACCTCACCGCCTACATGGGCTACAATACCATGGGCCTCGAGCCGGGCTTCTACTCCGTGCCCCTGGCCAACTCCTCTGATTTTGTCGAGCAGAGCACGCTGCCGTCAATCGAGTCGAGCGGCCTGCACGGCGGCGCCGTCACCCCGCATTACGCCGTATTCTCATACCAAGGCATTTATATCGAGAACGGTGTATACTCCGGCTACACCGCCATCGTCGACCGCCGCAACTGGCAGGTGCTCGGCAACGTCGGCGACTACGGCGAGTATGGCCGCTGGGCTTCTGACATGACCTACGATCCCACCACCAACCGCGTGTACGGCTGCTTTATGGACAATACCGCCAGCTATTGGGAACTCGGATACATGCAGATTGACGACGCCAACCCCGGCAACACCGTCAATGAGGTGCGCCACGTCGGCAAGCTCGAATCGTCGCTCAACGGCATCGCCTGCGACGCCCAGGGCGTGCTCTGGGGCATACGTGCCGACAACGGCGACCTGGTGACCATCAGCCGCAAGACCGGTGAGATGACCCGAGTGGCCGGCACCGGCATCGTGCCGCGTTACAATGGCACCCTCGCCTGGGACAACTCCCAGCACATCCTCTACTGGACCCTCTGCTACGACAAGGGCGCCGACGTGCTCTCGGCCCTATGTACCGTCGATCCCGAGACCGGCCATGTGGAGTACGTCAACAATTTCGGCGGATATTCCGCACAGCTTGGCGCTATGGGCGCCGACTTCGTCGCCAAGGGCGGCGCGCCGGCTCCCGCAGTCAATCTGGCCGCCAATTTCAACGGCTTCGATTACTCCGGCACCGTCACTTTCGACGTGCCCGCCACGCTCGAGAATGGCGAGGCGGCCTCGGGCCAGGTGCAGGCGTCACTGGTTGTGACCGCCGCCAACCGCTCTGAGGCATTCACCGCCAGCGTGGCCGCTTCCTTCGGCGACACCGGCGTGAGCGTGCCCGTGACCCTCGCTACCGCAGGCAACTACACGTTCACAGTAAGCCTCACCAACGAGGCAGGCCAGTCGTACCCCGCCTCCGTCACCCGCTATGTGGGCATCGACTATCCCAGCCCCATCGCCAGCGTTGGCATCGACTGCGCCGGCGGCAAGGTGACCGTCAGCTGGCCCGCAGTGACCGAGCCCCTATACGGCGGTTACTTCAACCCCGACGAACTGGTTTACAAGGTGCTCGTGCAGCAGACCGACGTAACCGGCCAAAGCACTACGCTCTACAACGGTACCACCGCCGACTGCTCGGTTGAGGTTGACGTGGACGACACCTCCGACCTGCGCGCCTTCCGCGCCACCGTCACCCCTGTTGTTTCCGAGGTAGCTGGCCAGCAGTACAAGACCGAATGGATATGGTTCGGACATTATGCCGCGCCCTTCAGCGACGCGATGACCACCGCCGGAGCCTGGACCACGCAGACCATCTACGGCGGCTCATGGGCCAGCACATCACAGGGCTGGGCCATCCCCTACAACTGGGGCGTGTACAACAACTCGTGGCTCTTCTCGCCTGCCGTGATGATGCAGGAGGGCGAAGTCTACAACATCAGCGTCAACGCCTACTCTGAAATCGTGGTGCACACCGGCAAGCTGTCGATGGGCCGCGCCGCCAACGCCGACGCCATGACCACCGACCTCTGCAACATCACCGTGCCCACCAAGCGCACCAACAAGTACGAGGCCGTAATCACCTGCGAGGAAACCGGCATCTACTACTTCGGCATCCTCAACGACACCCGCTCCGACACCTGGACCAACGTGCCCAACGTCTATTTCACCAACTTCAAGGTCGAGGCCGTTAGCCATGCCGCCCCGGCTGCTCCCGGCCTGACTGTCGAGCGCGACCCGAACGGCGGCTATGAGGTGCCCCTCACCGTCACCATCCCCGGCAAGACCCATGGCGGCGACGCTCTCGAGGGCGAGCTGTCGATGGTGCTCAAGCGCGGCTCAACCGTGCTCCTTGAGAAGGAAAACGTCAGCGCCGGCGATGTCATTGAGTACACTGACACAGTCGACGCTGATGGCAGCTACACGTATTCAGCCATTGTGACCAACGCTGTCGCTCCGGGCGTGCCGGCACTCGTCACCGCATTCATCGGCGCCGGCCTCCCCGTTGACCCCGAGTGGGTGCACAGCGCCGAGGGCGAAGAAATCGGCACGGTCGATGTGGCCTGGTCGCCTGTCACCGTCAACACTCAGGACATGCCCATCGCTCCCGAGGCCCTGACTTATAACGTAATGAACATCCTCTCCGACACCTACGTACAGAGGGGCGTCACCGACACCAACTTCTCCTACCGCGCTTGCGAGGAGGGCGACCAGGAGGGCGTGTACATCTCCGTCAACGCACAGACCAACAGCGGCACCTCGTCGCTCTACGGCAAATACTCTCAGGATGGAATCCTCTTCGTGGGCACACCAGCCTCGATGCCTATGGTTGAGAACTTCGGCCCCGGCCCGCTTTCGCTGCCCTGGCTCACCGTCAACCAAAGCTCGGGTGCCGACGGATTTACCATCTGCGACATGATGGAGCAGGAGGGCATAATGGACGCTAATGGCGACGGCAACGCCCTGCTCGGCTTCTGCCCCTACCAGGACGGCTCGGTATGCCTCTACTCAGGTATGATCGAGGTGCCCGCCGACGCTACCGCCCCGGCCCTCAGCTACGCCGCCCTCAACACCAACTTCGGCAACGAAGGAAACACCAACGGCAACGTCGTGTCGATCTACATCATCGGCGACAAGACCTCCGGCCTGGTTGACCAGTTCGAGTTCAAGTCGATGCCTCTGGGCTGGAATTACCGCTACATCGACCTGGGCAGCCTCAAGGGCGAGAGGGTGCACATCATGATCCAGCTCCACACCCTGAGTTATACCACCTACTACTTTGACGATATCCAACTCTTCGATCGTGCCCAGACCGACCTCAAAATCTCCTCTCTGAGCGTGCCCGCCGTCGTCAAGCCTGACACCCGATTCAACATCAACGTCAATATCATCAACGACGGTCTCACCACCGTCAAGCAGGCCGACAACGCCACTGTCGAACTGCTGCGCGACGGCCAGGTGATTGACAGCAAGCCGGTGGCCACCGCGATGCTGTCGCTCGCCACGCTCAAGAGCAAGTCGTTCACCTTTGACGACAAGCTGCAGCTGGCCGACGCCCCCGGCGCCAAGTACACCGCCCGCATTGTCTTTGATGGCGACATGCTCGCTGACAACAATGAACTGACGGCCTCCGCCGCCATCGCTCTGCCCAATGTGCCCGCACCTGTCGGCGTACAGGGCACGCGCGACGCCGAGGGCTTCCCCGAGATTTCTTGGGAGGCTCCCGACCTGGCGCCCGTATATGAGACCACTCTGGCCATGTTCGAGGACTTCCAAGGATACTCGCTGATGCACCTCTGCGGCTTCTCCACCTTCGAACTCACCGGCAACATCAAGGACATCAGCAACTTCGAGACTGCCCACGGCTTCGAAGTCATGTATTATCCGCAACTTTCGCACTCCGGCAACTGCTTCCTGATGTCGACCGCATGCAAGGAGGGCGCAGCCAAGGAAGACTGGCTCGTTTCGCCCATGCTGTCGGGCCGCGCGCAGACTGTGACTTTCTATGTCGGCACCAACTGGGATGCCCATGAGAACTTCTACGTCTACGCCTCCACCACCGGCGATGAGCGCGACGACTTCGGCGACCAGCCCATCTTCACCGGCCGCACGCTCTCCAACAACTGGCAGCAAATCTCCATCGATCTCCCCGAAGGCACCACCCACTTCGCCATCGTGGCCAAGGCTGAGAACACTACCGACCTGGTGATGCTTATGATTGACGACGTGACTTATGAGGGCGCTCCGGCCAACGCCAACCTCGACCTTAAGGGTTACCGAGTCTACCGCGACCGCGAAAGCCTTGAAGAGGAGCCCATCCAAGACCTCAAGGTCGTCGACAACGCTGCCAGCCTGGGCGGACACTCTTACCGCGTATCGGCCCTCTATGACGGCATCGAATCGGCTCCCACCGACGAAATCTACGTGTTCAGCCGCGGCGGCGCTCCTGCTGACGGCATCGAGGCCATCGGCATCGACGGCGTAACCGTCACCACCGAGTCCGGCCTGATCAAGATTGAGACAGAAAGCGAAGCCGTCATAGCCCTGTACGACTTCAGCGGCCGTGTCATCTGCCAAGCCACCGTTGATGGCGCCCCGCTCGCCATCCCCGTGCCCGCCGGTCCCTACATCCTCACCATCAACGGCACCTCGTACCGCCTACTCGTCAAGTAATCCCCTATCCCTTATCGCAACGCCCAATGCTCCACACATTGGGCGTTGATATTGATGATACACAACAAAACGGGGACGGAAAGCGTTTATTTAATAAACTACTTACATATATGGAAACGACCGACAATATAACATTAGTTGAGACTTTTGAGCAAAAGGTGCATGATGACCTCTTCGGATACCTGCATAAGAAGGAAGCACTTGACGAAATCGTGCCACAATGCCCTGACGTGGAGGAGCGCTGGGGTGAGATTGCCCGCGCATACCTGCCCGACGGCGCCCGCGAATTTCAGGAGTACCCGGTCACCTCGCTGGGCTGGATGATGCTTGTGGGCATGGCCATGTCGTACTACTGGGACACTGACTGGGAGCACCACTCCGAGCGCCACGACCAGTATGAGGTTCTGCGCGACATGAAGGGTTACGATAATATGGACGAGGCCGTGGTGCAAGACCTGCTCGGATATCGCGACGAGGCTGCCGAAAAGGTAACCGAACTCGTGTCGGAGTGCGCCGCCCGCGTCTACTCAATCCTCAATCACGAGCATATCGAGCCCGGCACCGAGACAGCCCTCGGCTGCTACATTGCCGCCCTGCACCAACTCTAC